>JALSTI010000312.1 GCA_026983795.1 Melioribacteraceae bacterium | reverse complement strand
CGTTAAAATATCTCAAAGGATAATTCATAATTTTTAATTCCCGCTTACGTCAAATTTTATTTCACTTTTCCATAATTAAATTTGTACTATTACGTATAAAATGTATACGGATAAGCATTTTACAATTAATATGTTTATATGATTGATCTCTCTGCAATAAAAAATATTCTCATTATCAGGTTATCATCTTTGGGCGATGTTTTACTAACAACACCTGTGGTTCGTTCGTTAAAGCGTCAATTTCCGGATATAAAAATTGATTTCTTAACAAAAGAACAATACGCCGGCGTTTATGAGTATAATCCTTACATTAGCAATGTTTTTATTTTTAATCAAAACAATAAATATCCGGTTAGAAAATTAATTAATGAAAAGTACGATTTGATTATAGATCTGCAAAATAATTTGCGCAGTAAAAAGATATGCGCACAAATAAGAACAAAGAAAGTTTCCTTCCAAAAACCCGATTTGGAAAAATTTTTACTCGTAAAATTTAAAATTAATACATTCAAAAAGATCATCTCCATTCCGGAACGATATTCCAAGTGTATCCCCGGTTTAAAACTGGATAATAACGGATTAGATTTGTTCATTCCAGAAAAAATAAAACCTCAATTACATAGCGGTAAATCATATATTGGTTTTTGTCCCGGCTCGCGTCACTTTTCTAAAATGTGGCCGGGCAAGTATTTTATTGAATTAGGCAATAGTTTGTTAAACAAAAACTTTATACCTGTTTTATTCGGAGGCACATCCGATAAACATGTCTGCGAAGAAATCCATAATTCACTCCCAAACTCAATTAATTTATGCAACGATAATAATCTTTTACAAACGGCAAGGGATATGCAAGACTGCCGGACGGTTATTTGTAACGACTCCGGCTTAATGCATGCGGCAACAGCGGTAAATGTTCCCGTAGTTGCAATTTTCGGTTCCACTGTTCGCGAGTTTGGTTTTGCACCATATCATACTAAAAATTTAATCTTAGAAAATAATTCTTTATCTTGCAGACCTTGTAGTCATATTGGTTTGGACAAATGTCCTAAGGGTCATTTTAAGTGCATGGTAGAAATTACACCTGAAATTGTTTTTAACGAAACGTTGAAATTTATAGACGTAAATGAATAGCATTTGGCAAATAATATATAACATTATTTTTATTCCTACGATGAATTTATTCATCAGGCTGGCAAGCCTTTTTAATTCCAAAATTAAAAAAGGAGTGGCGGGAAGGAAAAAGCTATTCGAAAATTTAATAATTGATTTTGCCGACCTGGACCGTAAAAAAAAATTAATTTGGTTTCACTCTTCATCCTTAGGTGAATTTGAACAAGCAAAACCCATTATAGAAAAATTAAAAGCAACTTTCGATTTGAATATTTTTGTTACATTCTTTTCTCCCTCCGGTTATGATAATTCAGTCAGATATCCATTTGCCGATGTGGTTTCTTATTTGCCATTAGATTCTTCATTTAATATGGAACGCTTTGTAAAAATAGTAAATCCCGGTTTAGTGATTTTAATGCGTTATGATATTTGGCCGAACATGATTTGGAAATTAGGAAAGAGGAACATTCCGTTGTTTTTAGTCGACGCAACCATGAGAAGTAACTCACTAAGACTTTCACCGTTGTTTAGAAACTTTCACAAAGAACTTTTTAAATATTTCAGTAGAATATTAACCGTTTCGGATGAAGACGGGAAAAATTTTGCCAAACTTGTTACAGACAAACAAAGAATAATTACTGTTGGAGATACGAGGTTCGACCGGGTCTATCAAAAAAGTCTGGAAGCTCAAAATATTAATTTGATAGATAATAAAATTATCGAAGGCAAAAAAGTTTTTGTAGTAGGAAGCTCTTGGCCTGCGGATGAAGATGTTTTACTTCCGGTAATTTCAAAATTACTTCATTACGATAAAAACATTCAGGTTATTATTGCACCTCACGAACCTTCTATTTTACGATTGGAAGAAATTGAAAACTATTTTATACGTACATACAGCACAATACGGTTTTCTCACTTAAAACATTATAATCATGAAAGAATTATAATTATTGATTCAATCGGTATTCTTTTATCTTTGTATACTTATGCTCATATTGCTTTCGTGGGCGGAAGTTTCAAACAGGGCATACACAATATACTTGAACCGGCCGTTTATGGCATACCGGTATTGTTTGGTCCCAAAATTGAAAATAGTCAGGAAGCTCAATTACTGGTTAAATTAGGCGGAAGCAAAATTATCAGAACAAAAACCGATGCATACCGGAGCATTAGAACGTTATTTTCCGATAACCAAAAACGGGAAATGATGGGTGAAAAATCGATGAATTTTGTTAAAAAAAATCTTGGAGCCACAAAAAAAATAATCGAAGAAATTGTAAAATTTATTTAATTTAAAATTTGAATTTATCTAAACCACACAGGAGAACACATGAAAACCAAACTTATAATTTGGGATCAATTAATTGAAAAAGGATTTCATAATTTAAATAATCTCTTTTATAATTTAACTACACCGGCGCTGTATGAACAAGCAATAAGAAGACGCGAAGGTTTAATTGCCCACCTCGGACCATTAGTAACGCGAACGGGTCAACATACCGGCAGAAGCCCTAACGATAAATTTATAGTTAAAGAACCTTCAAGCGAAAATAATATTTGGTGGGGTAAAATAAATCGACCGTTCGACGAAGAACATTTTAATAAGCTTTATAATAAAATGCTTTCGTATGCAGAAAACAAAGACTTATATGTGCAAGATTGTTTCGCGGGAACTGATCCTAATTACCGGTTACCCATAAGAATAATTACGGAAACCGCATGGCATAATTTGTTTGCAAGAAATATGTTTGTTCTGCCCAAAAACAACGAGGAATTAAAACAACATAATCCCGAATATACCGTTATTGATTTTCCTTATCTGCAAGCCGACGTTGAAGAAGACGGTACAAATTCCCCGGTTTTTATTGTTGTACATTTGGGGAAAAAACTTGTTTTAATTGGCGGAACCAGTTATGCGGGCGAAATTAAAAAATCTATATTCACGGTTATGAATTATTTACTTCCGATGAAAAACGTAATGGCTATGCATTGTTCGGCTAATATTGGCAAAGACGGTGATGTTGCAGTTTTATTCGGACTATCGGGAACGGGGAAAACCACCCTTTCGGCAGACCCGAACAGAAGACTAATTGGAGACGATGAGCATGGCTGGTCGGACGACGGCGTTTTTAATTTTGAAGGCGGTTGTTATGCAAAAGTTATCCGCCTTTCTAAAGAAGCGGAACCGGATATTTATGAAACAACGCGTAAGTTCGGTACTATTTTAGAAAACGTTGAAATGGATATTAAAACCAGACATATTGATTTATTCGACGATTCCTTAACCGAAAACACAAGGGCGTCATATCCGCTAACTCACATAAAAAATATAGAACCATCGGGAATGGGCGGTAACGCTAAAAATATTATTATGCTTACCGCAGATGCATTCGGCGTTCTGCCTCCGATTGCAAAATTAACACCGGAACAAGCCATGTATCATTTTATTTCGGGTTACACTGCAAAAGTAGCGGGAACGGAAAAAGGCATTACTGAACCGGTCGCTACATTTAGCGCTTGCTTTGGAGCACCATTTATGCCTTTACACCCGTCAAAGTACGCTAAATTACTCGGCGAAAAAATAGAAAGACACAATGCGAATTGCTGGTTGATAAATACCGGTTGGAGCGGCGGACCTTACGGAGTTGGTAAAAGGATGAAAATTCAATACACGCGCGCAATGTTAAATGCCGCCCTTTCGGGTGAACTTGACGATGTAGAAACACAAACGGATCCGTTCTTCGGATTGAGAATTCCTAAAAATATTAATGGAGTTCCCGCCGATGTTCTAAATCCGAGAAATACGTGGGAGGATAAATCCAAATACGACGAAGCAGCTAAAAAATTGGCTAATATGTTCCATGAAAATTTTAAAGAGTATGAAGACGGGGTCGATAAAAATATAATTGCTGCCGGTCCGAATAAATTTTAGGAATATAAAATAAATTATACTTAAATTTATTTATAAAAATATCCGTTTTTTCTTTACTTGTTCTTTGAACTGTAATTTTACTTTATGAAGTAATTTAATATCTTAAAAGAGGAGATAAAATTTCAAAACTGCAATTTCCGGTCTCCTCTTACATTAACTTTAGGTCCAAAGGATTTATTCCGATGAACTTTAAACTCAGAAAAGATTCAGGGGCAAAAGACGGTCCGACTACTTTTGATCTTTTCGAAAATATACCAATAGGCATTCTTGCATTCGACAAGAATTGGATTGTAACATACGCAAACCAAACTTTCTATAATTTCGACCTTATAAAAAACGAATTTAAAAATAAACTTTGCGGTATAAATATACTCGATAAACAGTTGTTCGATAATGCCGAACTAACCAATAAAATTAATTCTTTAAATTCGGGAAAAGATTTTGAATACGAAATTAACAATATAAAACTTCATAACGGAACGGAAATTTCCATTTTAATAAGAGGAACCCCTTTATTCGATAACGGTAAATTTAACGGCGGTGTTTTAATTCTTGAAGATTTAACAATTAGTTCCAGTACTCAAAACGAGCGAATTTTTAAATCCGATTTTATCAATAGCTTTCTACCGAACTTTTGTGATTTTTATTTAATAATTAACTCGGAAGGATTAATCAAATTTTGTCGCCGTTATTGTAAAGACGCTAAAATGGATTTCCTTAATAACATAACAAATAAAAACATTACCGATATATTCTCATCTTCCACCAAAATACCTATCCTGCAAACTATCCAATCTACTTTTCAGAACGGAACCGTTAGTAATAACTTTTTAGTTTATTCATATCCCGAAGAAAGTCTTGAATTTGAAATAAACATCTATCCGCTTAAAGATGCGAAGGGCAATATTGAACTTGGCATTGTTCTTTTTAATATATCAACGGAACAAAAAAAGCAGGAATCGCTAATATATTCGGATGAAAAATTATTAGACAGATATTTGTTCCTTCTGGAAAACATTGCCGATGCCGTTGTGATTTTGAATGCTAAAGGCAAAATAGTTAAAATAAGCAAAGGTACATCAAACTTATGCGATGTTGAAGTTTCAGGACTTGAAGGAAAATTTTGCAATAAACTTTTTCCTTTGTTGGATAAAAATTTATTCGATTCTTTAAAAGAAAAAGTTTTCCTTAAAAAACAATGGAGCGGGAACCTTTCTTTTTTTAGCAAGACCACTAAAGAAAAATCCGTTCCGGTAAAAATTATTCCGTTAGAGCTAAGCGACAAAAAATTATTAGCTATTTTATGCAACGTTCAACGTTCGTCCGAAACCGAAACCATAGGTGAAAAAGTCACGGAAAATTTCAAGAAGATTTTAACTATTTCAAAAGAATATATCATAACTTTCAGACCCGACGGTAAAATTATTTTTGCAAACCCGCACTTTATTCAAAAATTCGGCTATAAAACTTCGGAAATAACCGGAATGAGTATTCTTGATTTAATTGACAAAGAGTCGGATTTGCTGAACGGTTTCTCCCTCGATAAACTGAAAAATCAAGCTGTTACAACATACGAAATTCCATGCTTAACAAAAGAAGGTAAAACTATTTATTGCCAAGTTACATTTAACGCAATCGAAGATTCGAAAGGAGTAACCAAATATTATAACGCTTTACTGAAAGATATAACCAACGAGCAATTAGCCAAAACCGAGTTAAGACAACTATACAACGCTTTTGATAATCTTAGCGAAGGAATAATTGAAACGGAAAAGAATAAAATTACTCTTGTTAATTCCGCTTTTATAAAATTATTGAACTACCAAAACGAGAAACAACTTTTAGGTTTGCCTTTGGAAAACTTGATTGCTCCACAAGACCTGCCCGACGTAATAAATATTATAGGTCAACAAAACGAAAAAACTACTGAGTATGACGCACTGATAATTAATTGGCTTAATAAAGATAACGAAGAAGTGAAACTTAAAACCAAATTCAAATATCTCTCGCCTGCAAATAAATTTTTTATAAATGTAATATTAGCCGAACCTAAAGGGAAAATTACAAAACCTTCGCCGGACGACCGCGAACAAATATCTCAGCATATCAACGAATTTATAAAAAATATTCCCGGATTAATTTATAAGTGTAAAATTCAAAATCATCGTTTAATTCCTACATTCTTTTCGGAAAAATCACTTGAAGTTTTAGGTTACCATAATGAAGAATTTTTAATTAACCCGGATTTATTTTATGAAATAATCCATCCGGAAGATTTCAAGCTTTTTAACGATAAATTATCCGGATTATTATCCGGCAAACAAAATAACTCTACCATAATTGAACACAGATTAATAACAAAAAGCGGAAACTCAGTTTGGGTAAGAAATACAATTTTTATTCAAAGAAGAAATGATATTGCAGAAAATATTTATGGTTTTATAACCGATATTAGCGATCAAAAAGAAAGCGAATATGAGTTAAAATATTTTGCGGCGGAATTGAAAAAATTAAATGAAACAAAAGACAGATTTATATCAATCATTTCCCACGATTTGCGAACGCCTTTCAGCTCAATATTGGGCTTTACCGATATGTTGCTTGCCGATACCACTTTGGATAGTGAAAACAGAACGAAATATATTAGATATATTAAAGACACCTCCTTAAATCTTCTTTCGATGTTGAACGAATTGCTTGATTGGACCCGATTAAAAACCGGCCGGATGAAATTTGAACCGCAAAAAATTAACGCGGCCGAATTTGTGAAAGACGTGATTAGAAAAGTAACCGTTTTGATAAATCAAAAAGAGATAAGTTTAGAATCCGACATTGCAAAGGATATAAATATTTATGCGGATCCCGAATTGTTATCCATTGCTTTTAAAAACCTGATCAATAATGCTATAAAGTTTACAAAACGCAACGGAAAAATTAAAATCACATCCGGATTAAGCAATAATTCTAAATTATTAATATTTAAAATAATTGATAACGGAATAGGAATAAAAGAAGAGCATTTGGAAAAACTATTTAAAATAAATGAAAAATTTTCAACCTTGGGAACCGAAGGGGAACGCGGCAGCGGACTTGGATTAATTCTGGTTCAAGAAATCATAAAAAAACACAACGGAACAATTGAAATTAAAAGTAAAACCGGTTCAGGTACAGAAGTAACCTTCACCGTTCCTGTTGCACCGGGTAATATAATGCTTGTTGATAGTTCCCAGAAAGACAGAATTTTATATTCAAAATTAATTAATAACCTTTTACCGCAAACCACAATAATAGAAGCCGTGGATGGAAAAGACGCTTTAAATAAGTTGAACGAATCCGCCCCGAAATTAATTATTACAAATCATCAAATGCAGGGCATGGACGGACTTGAATTGGTCCGGCAGTTAAATTCCGCAGTATTAAACGTTAAACCCCAAATTATTGTTTTAAGTAACAATCTTTCCGATAGCATAGTTTCTGAATATAAAAAATATAACGTGAAATATATTTTTAACAAACCGGTTGAGTTAGATAGATTTAAAGAAGCGTTAAATTTAATTTTAAATAATTCTAATTAGTAGAGATATCAAGAATAGAAAAACGTTTCCAAGTTTTGTAATCGAAATGCCACCACTCCGAACTAATAGGTTGAAAACCGAATTTCAACATTACCGTACGTAATAGTTTTCTGTTATACAAAACATTACCGGGAAACTTAACGTAATTGATGTGCGCTTTACTGGTAAAATTATCGTATCCGGTTCCCATATTCAACTGTTTTCCGGTTGAATCAATTAAAGTAATATCCACGGCGGCTCCTCTGTTATGCCTGGACCCTTTAGACGGATTGGCTACGTATCTTTCATCCGGAATAATTTTCCACATTAACTTTTGAACGGACAACGGCCGGTATCCGTCAAAAATTTTTATCCGGTAATTGTAATTTTTAATAAAATACATATTTGCTTCGGAAAGTTTTTGGGCAACAATTTTTCGCAAGTAAACTTTTTTTGAAGGATATAAAATTTGATGAGTGAAATTATTTTTTGTAGCGTATCTAACGTCGGTCACAATTGTAGAATCGATATTTTTTAACAATACAAGCGATGTATCGCTTTGAGGAACTACAACCGGGCTTAAAGAAAAGAACACCAATAAAACTAATTTTTTCATCGATTAGATAAGCTTTACTTTTGTAAAAGAACCGCACCGCTAATTGGAGCTAATATAATTTTACCGTTAATTTTGCCTTGCGGTTTAACCCCCGCTTTAGAACCGCTAACAATAATGTCCCATTCCCCGCCGGGCAGGTTGAATGCTGCATTTTTTGAGTGGCTGGCGTTAAAAACAACGAAAAAAGTTTGATCCCGATAATTTAATTTATAAGCTAAAGCAAATTTATTTTGAGGTAATTCATAAAATTCCACATCTTCATACTTTGCTCTTCTGAACGCTTCGTATTTTGTCCTCAATTTTATTAAACCGCGGTAATATTCAAAAAGATCTTTATTTATTTCCTGGTGCTTGTAATTAATGTAATTCGTTTCGTTGTCTTTATTATAACTGTTATGGTCAATTTTTCCCTTATCTGGATCATCAACTTTTTCGTTAAACGGAATTATTTTAGATCTGGCAAATTCCTGACCTTCGGAAATCATAGTTATTCCCCGCGAAGTAAATAAAAACAAAGCAGCTAATTTATTTAACTTCAATTGCAGCGGACTAATTTTAACAACATTGTCAACATCTTTAATAATTTTGTTTGGATCAACTTCTTTTGTACCGATTCTAATAAAATCTCCCAAAGTATAACCGTCGTGGGATTCCAGATAATTAACCGAATGTTCAGGTCGCTGAAAAATTCCGAGAGTATCATTTATTAAAGTTCCGTTCACGTAACTTTTAATGCGGGAAATATTATTATTCCCGTACCAATGTCCAAAAATCCAACCAAGTCCATTAATAGGATTTTCGCCTTTAATTCCGTTTCTTATTTGATCGTTCCAAGCGCCCCAACCGCGTAAAGAAAATCCTTTGGGATCATATCCTCCGCCCCAAGGTTCGCATACAAAAACCACATTCGGATTAATTTTTTTTGCTTCATAAATTACATCTTCAATCGTTATCCAATCAATTAATTTGCCTAAGTCAAACCTGAACCCGTCGATATGATATTCTTTCATCCAATATAAAATACTATCTATAATCAACCTTCTTACCATTGGCCGTTCGGTTTTTAAATCGTTTCCGCAATAGCTTTTCGCAATAAATTTTCCGTTATTATCCAATCTAAAATAATACTCTTTATCAATTTGTTTCAGATTTCCCAATTCGTATTCCGACAAATGATTAAATACAACATCCATCATTACGGCAATACCTTTTTTATGAAATTCTTTAACCATATTTTTAAACAGCTCTACTTGTTTAGCATCGGCGCCCATCCAAGTATTCCATTTCAATTTTTTCCAATTCTCGCCGTAATAAGCAGCCGGAGCAAAAAAGTTGGACGTCATGTAACCCCAGTGGTTTCTTTCATAAGGATTCCAAGTATTATAAAATCCGTTTAGCGAATCTTTGTAAGGAATTTCAATATATCCGTATTCCATTGAAGGAAGCAATTCAATTGTATTTACACCGAGCGACTCAATATAATTAATTCCCCCTTTTATATTTTTCTCAATTAATCCTTTATAAGTTCCGGGAAATTTTGCACCCGATGAAGGATGAGCCGTCATATCTCGTACATGCATTTCATAAATTATTAAATCCCGCCAATCCCTTTGAATCCATTCATCATTTCCCCAATCGTATTTTTTGTTATAAACAATTGATTTTCTCGGGTTTAAATATGTAGTATACGTTGTAACCGCTTTTGCGTAAGGATCAACACAGAGCGGCAGATTTTTATTGGGATTTTCATTCGAGTGAAGTACTTTATATCCGTAAAATAATCCTTCCTTTTCACCGTCTAAAGTTGTTTCCCAAACTCCGTCCGGATCTCTTTCCATTTCAAATGTTTTTCCGTTATTTTGATCCGGTTTGTCAAATGTCTCCAAAATTACTTTAGTCGCATTAGGTGCAAATAATCTGAATATTGTTTTGCCGCCGGAAATAAACGAACCCAGTTGCTTGCTGCTGTATAGTGAATCGAGTAACTCCGGTTTGGTAGCTTTTGATTTAGTATTTAATTTAGTTTGAACAGTCTTATTTTCAGAAATGAACAACTTAGTACCTCCTGCATAAAACAAAGTGGATAGAAATGAAAAATATATAAATAACGCAATCTTCATGTGTATTATCGTTTTTTTTTAAGAGAAATTAATAAAAGAATTTTTAAAGACAAAGTTACACGAATAAAATAAATCAATGGATAAACAGGAATAATTACTTCGAAAGTTGAATTTATAGTAATAAAAAATTGTTTGGCGGAATTGTTTCAGATTATCCTTTTTTCAATTTGATTTGGTTTGTCCGGTATTTTTTTAATGCTCCCAGAAAAATAAAACGTAAACAAAATACATCATTCATTCCAAAATAAAAAGCCCCAATATTTTGGGGCTTATGTTGCTCCGCGTGTAGGACTCGAACCTACAACCCTTCGGTTAACAGCCGAATGCTCTACCATTGAGCTAACGCGGAATTTATTTAATTTCATTCTTTAACTTACCCGGATTTCACATCTGCCGTTCTTTATAGATAAGTATGGATAAGAGTAAAATTATGTATTTAAAAGAACAATAAAAAATTCGAGTCTGTAAAATATGTGAATGATCTGTATTTGTCAAGTACCCAAATAATTTTTAACGGCATTAATAAAAAACTTAGTCGGAACAAATCGAACTTTAATATGGGTAATTTTATATATTTCGAAAAAATGAATTAAATTATATTTGCCAGTATGCCGTATCAAAATCAAATAAAAAAAGAATTTTCGGAATGGATTGAAAAAATATACTCCGAGGCAATTAAAAAATTTCCCGAAAGAAAGGATAAATTTACAACCCAATCTTTCGCGCCCGTTAAACAGCTTTATACTCCTCTGGATATTGAAAAAAATGATTTTCTTAAAAAAATAGGCTTTCCCGGAAAATTTCCTTTTACCCGGGGAATTCAACCTACAATGTACAGGGGTAAATTATGGACAATGAGGCAATATGCGGGTTTTGGAACAGCCAAAGAATCGAATAAACGTTACAAATATTTATTGAGTAAAGGACAAAGCGGACTTTCCGTTGCGTTCGATTTACCGACCCAAATAGGATATGACAGCGACGATCCCATGTCCGCCGGAGAAGTAGGTAAGGTCGGCGTTGCAATTGACACGCTTGCGGATATGGAACTGCTGTTCGATGATATTCCGCTCGATAAAGTTTCTACCTCTATGACGATAAATGCAACTGCGGCAATATTACTTGCTATGTATATCGTTGTTGCAGAAAAACAAGGAGTTCCCCCGGAGGTAATAAGAGGAACAATACAAAACGATATCTTAAAAGAATATATTGCCCGGGGAACTTATATTTATCCTCCTAAACCTTCAATGCGGTTAATAACGGATTTATTTGAATTTTGTTCTAAAAATGTTCCGAATTGGAATACCATCTCAATTTCAGGTTATCATATCCGGGAAGCCGGGTCAACCGCCGCTCAAGAGGTTGGATTTACTTTGGCAGACGGAATTGAATATGTGAGCACCGCTATAAAAGCCGGACTAGACGTTGATAAATTTGCCGGACGTTTATCGTTTTTCTTTAACGCGCATAACGATATTTTGGAAGAAGTGGCAAAATTCAGAGCCGCCAGAAGAATGTGGGCAAAAATTATGAAAGAAAGGTTTAAAGCAAAAAATAAAAAATCCCTTATGCTTCGCTTTCATACGCAAACAGCCGGTTCTGCATTAACCGCCCAACAAGTCGATAATAATATTGTTAGAGTTACAATGCAAACAATTGCTGCGGTACTTGGCGGAACGCAAAGCCTGCATACAAATTCCAAAGATGAAGCTCTTGCATTGCCAACGGAAAAATCCGTAAAAACAGCACTTAGAACACAACAAATTATTGCGCATGAAAGCGGCTTGACAAACACTATCGATCCATTAGCCGGCTCTTATTTTATCGAAAAATTAACCGACGAAATTGAAGAAGAAGCGACGGATTATATTAATAAAATTGACGCAATGGGAGGAATGATTGAAGCAATTGAAAGCGGTTATGTGCAAAGGGAAATACAAAAAGCTGCATACCAGTTTAATAAAGCCCTCGAAAGCAAAGATAAAATTGTCGTTGGAGTTAACGAATTTATAGAACCGGAAGAACATTACTCCGACCTCTTAAAAATTGACGAGAAAGTTCAAAACGATCAAATTGAATCTCTTAAGAAAATAAAAAGTGAAAGAAATAAGCCGGAGGTTACAATACGATTGAACAAGCTAAAAGAAGCTGCCAAATCGGATAAAAATTTAATGCCTTTTATAATTGATGCCGTTAAAGTATATGCCAGTATTGGCGAAATATCAAATACATTGAGGGAAGTATTCGGCGAATATCAAGAACATGTTAAACTATAAACTTATTTTATATGAACTTTTCACATATTGAACACATAGGAATAGCAGTTAAAAATTTAGACTATTCTGTAAAGCAATACGAAAAATTACTCGGGATAAAATGCTACGCCATAGAAAAGGTTGAAGATCAAAATGTAAGAACTGCGTTTTTCAAAGTGGGAAATACGAAAATTGAACTTTTGGAACCTACTAGCAAGAATAGCCCCATCTACAAATTTATAGAAAAAAGAGGCGAAGGACTTCATCATATTGCATTCCATGCGGATGACGTTAATAATGCACTGATGAAAATAAGCGGATTGGGCTTTAATCTTATTGACAAATCTGCCAAAGAAGGAGCCGAAGGACTCCGGATCGGCTTTCTGCATCCGAAATCTACAAACGGGGTTTTAATAGAGATATGCGGTGAAAAGTAATTGTCTACTTTCTCATAGTTAATTTTAATCAATAATTCGACCTTAATTTTAGAGTAAATTTTAGGTGTATATTTTTTTTATGTTATTCCTTAATTTAACGGTAAAAACGGTAATCTTATGAAAACTGTTATAATTATTTTAATATCATTTTCTCTTTCTTTTCAAATATTCGCGCAAAATAACAAAAACTTGTGCTCGGTTTCTAAAACAGGGTTCTACTCTTCTTTATTGAATCCCTCCAAAATCCAATATCCCGGCGACGAAACAATCGATGTTACCTACGCAAGATTAAATTTATCAGTGAATTACGATACACGTCAATTAAGCGGTGATGTTGTAATTAGAGCAAAAAGCAAAGTTCAGGGTTTAACCGATTTTTTCCTTGATTTGCAAAACTCTTTTACAGTCGATTCTATTTTAAGTAACGGTAATGCCCTTTCATTTACGCATTCCGAAAATAAAATTTTCATTACGCTTCCTAAATCTTATTCATTAGACGAAAACTTTTCCGTTGATATTTTTTATTCCGGCGTGCCGGGCAGCTCCGGCTTCGGCAGTTTTGAGTTCGGAACACACAAAGGGAAACCGGCTATATGGACTTTAAGCGAACCATACGGTTCAAGCGACTGGTGGCCTTGCAAAGATACTCCGGCAGATAAATTCGATTCCTCCGACGTTTGGATAACTTCCGATAAACAATTTTACAGTGTATCGAACGGCACTTTAACGGCTATAAAAGATAACGGGGACGGGACTCAAACATATAAATGGAAAAATCATCATCCTATTGCACAGTATTTAATTTCTCTTGCTATGGCTAATTATTCCATCTATAAAAATAAATTTGTGTACGGAGCGGATTCGATGGACGTTGTTCATTATATATATCCCGAAAAAATTGACGGGTTAAAAAATACATTGGACGAAACGGTTAACATGCTTAAAGTTTTTTCCGATTTATTCGGAGTTTATCCTTACATGGATGAAAAATATGGACATGCGGAATTCGGTTGGGGCGGCGGCATGGAACACCAAACCGTTTCTTCGATGGGCAGCTTCGGAGAAACCATTCAAGCTCACGAACTAGCCCACCAATGGTTTGGCGATAAAGTTACCTGCAAGGATTGGCATCACATTTGGCTTAATGAAGGATTTGCAACTTATTCCGAAGCGCTTTATAAAGAAGCTGCACATGGAAAAGACGCGTATAAATCGGAAATAAACGGAGATATAAATAATGCTAAGCATGCCGTCGGCTCTATTTATGTCCAAGATATTTCCAGCGTGAATGAAATATTCGACGGTTCCAGAAGTTATTCAAAAGGGTCTGTGGTTTTGCATATGCTAAGAGGCATTGTAGGAGATTCCGTCTTTTTTAACATTTTGAAATCATACTTAAACGACCCGCAACTTGCTTACAACGTTGCTACCACAGAAGATTTTCAAAGAGTTGCAGAAAGTGTTTCGGGTATGGATTTGAATTATTTTTTCCGGGAATGGATTTACGGCGAAGATTATCCTGTGTACACGTTTAATTGGAATTATTCCAAAGTTAACGGTCAACATTATTTATTTAACTTAAACGTTTCACAAACCAATCATAGTAACCCGGCTTTTTTTACAATGCCTATTCAAGTTAAAGTTACAACTACTGCAGGCGATACTTTGTTAACTTTTTTTAACGATATGCAAATACAAAGCTTTAGCGCAGAGATACTTGGTGAACCGCAAAATGTAACAGTAGATCCGGATAATTTTATTCTCAAAGATATTCAACAAATTACGGCTGTAAATGGAAATGCAAATAATATTCCTGAAAATTTTGTGCTGAAACAAAACTATCCTAATCCCTTTAATCCTACAACCACAATAAAATATACAATACCGGTTGCCGTAAAGACTTTGCATGCAACGTCTCAACTAGTGCAATTAAAAATTTATGACGTACTTGGTAAAGAAGTAGTAACATTGGTGAATAAAAAACAATCCCCCGGAAATTATTCAGTAACTTTTGATGCAAGCGGTCTGCCGGGCGGAATATACTTCTACAAACTGCAAGTTAATTCGCTGCAAGGCGTTACAACCGGATTTACGGAGACCAAGAAAATGGTATTACTTAAATAGTATAAAATTAAGCAACTATTTTAGTCGGATAATTTTAATATTCTATAACTCATAGCCGGTAAAACGATTGAAATACTGTTTCTGTCAGTAGGAATTTTTTGCTTGTTAACCAAATCCGTTGCCAAATCCACATCCAGAAAAGCCGGCAAAATTAAATCTGCTTTTTTAACGCTATTGCTTTTGTTTAAAACAATCAATAATCTCTCGTTCATATCAGAACGCAGAAAAGCATAAACAGACGAACCGGCTGACAAAGTATAAAAATCACCGTAGTTTAATGCCGAATGTTCGCGTCTTAAATGCACTATTTTTGCAACCGATTTTAATGTATTTTTTTCATACTGAGAAAGTTGGTTACCGAATCTCATCATTCTCCTATTGTCGGGATCCGAAGCTCCCGTCATTCCGAATTCGCTTCCGTAATATATCACGGGAATTCCGGGAATCGTATTCATATACGCCATATAAAGAATCAGTTTTTTATAACTTTCCGGGTGATCAACTTTAGGCGGATTATTCCAACCTTCTTCAATTGCGCTCCACTGACTCACATCCAAATCCCCGTCGGCAAATGCCATAAATCTGTTTTTATCGTGGCTGTCCATAATATTTCCCATCAAATTATGAAAGCCGTAAATTTCGAAACTCTTATGTATTTCCTTATCCAAACCTGAGAAAGACAATTCCGGTTTAATAAAAGTGGGAAGTGCAATATCGTAAAGATTAAAATTAAATTGTGCATTTAGTTGACCGTTATTAACATAAGATTTAATAAGATCATAACTGCCGAAAGTTTCGCCGATTTGATAAATATTTTTGCCTGTTTTACTTTCAATTTCACGTTTAATTTTTTTTGTTAACAGTCTCCAAAATTTATTCGGAACATGTTTTACTGCATCGTGCCTAAACCCGTCGGCTCCGGTTGTTTTCAACCACCAAATTGCATTGCTCGTCATAGTGTCTAATGCGGTTTGCGACCCTAAATAATTAAAAGAAGGTAAATAAGGTTCGAACCAGGTAGTCAAGCGGTATTCATCCCAAAACCGAATGTTCAGTCTACCGTCAGGCAATCTTAAATTGCCGAACCAGTCCCTGTGCTGCTTGTAAAAAGGATGGTCTTTGTGTACGTGGTGCGAAACAAAATCAAGTAAAACTTTTATTCTATGATTATGGGCTTTTGAAACCAACTCTTTTACTTTTTCAATTGTTCCGAAATTCTCTTCAACCCTTGTTGAACTAATGGGCCAATAACCGTGGTAACCGCTAAACCAACGATGAGGTTTGGGATATTCCTTAAAAGCTTTATCCGGATTATCGTAAACCGGGGAAATCCAAATCACGTTTACTCCTAAAGTATCGAAATATCCGCCGTCAATTTTGTTAATAACACCTTGCAAATCTCCTCCCATAAAATTTGCTTTAGGTGAGAGGGAATCGTTTATTACGGGATGATTTATCGACGGATCGCCGTCGTAAAATCTGTCTATCATTAAAGAATAAATTATAGCCGAATGCCAATCATAATTGTTTTTAGCAGGTTTACCGTTTACCAAAAAAACAGATTGAATATTCGATACCCGTCCGTTAATGTTTACGGCGACTCTAATTATATTTTTATCTTTTAACCTGTTATTGGGTAAACATATTTCAATTTCGTTTTTCTTAGTTAAAATATTTTTATATCGTACTATTTTATTGTTAATCAGTGCAATAATTTGAGATGATCTCAATTTTGCATGTAAATTGCTCTCGAGAACAAATCTGTATTTTGAAGAATCCCGGTTTAGCGTATAACCCAATTGATGCAAATAAATTTTGTTCGAATCCAAATTTTTAATTGTAATAACAGAATTAAAATCGCCAAAACCGTTAGGAACTTTTTCCGGATTAGCCGGATCAACAATTTCTTTACCGTCGCCCCAAAATTTATATTGATAAGTTCCGGGTTCAAGAGGAACTTTAACCTCGAATATTCCGTCGTTATTTTCATCTTTCATATATAATTGATGCCTGTTCCAGCCGTTAAAACTACCGAAAAGCGTTAATTCTTTATATTTCTTTTGCGGTTTGAATTTAAAAGTATAGTAATGTTCACGTTTGACAATAATTGGAATTTGATACTCTTCGTTTTTTAAAACGAAACCCAGTAATGTCATTCCTTCAAAATCTTTTACCGGCTTTAATTTCAAAAAATTTTTCCCGCTGTCATATTTAACCGTTAAAAACGGGTTGAATATAAAATGAACATCGTAGTTTTTCGAATAAAACAGATCGCTTACCAAAACCGAATCCGGTTTGCCCGTTTTTAACCGGATAGGTTGAATTAAATCTTTTATAATCTGAGAATAGTTTATACTTGATGTAAAAAAAATCAAAACTGCTATTGTTAAAAAACGCAAACGAAATTTCATGGATATTTCCGTATTTATTTGTCAGAAATTTTTGAATTGAGTAATAGAACAATTCTGTAACAGCCGTAAGCAATAAATGGCGCCACTAGAACATCAACCGTATAATGAACATGCTGAATTAAGACACTGAGTCCCACCAAAACCGTAAAGGTTAAAAATAAATATCTGAGAATTTTATTTTTAGCAGATAAAAAGAGCAAAAACATTGTGGATGTATGTCCGGAGAAAAACAAGTCCTTTTCCAAAATTTTACCGTTTCCGAAAAATTGAACGAACGGATCATTTAATGCAATCATTCCGTGCGGCGGATTTAAAGGGATTGAATACATTGCAATTATTCTAACGGTTACCATTAACGCATAAGATTGTAAAAGTATCAGAAAATATTTGGGATATCCGATTAATGAAACAATTGAAATTAGCAGACCCGAATAAATCATACCGAAAATCAACCATGTAAGATTAACCGGAGCAATTAACTTTAAGTACGGATCGTCAATCACAATTCCGTTTCGTAATTCATTAAACTCTAAATATTTAGATAATAGCGTTAGAAGAATTACTAACAAAACAATAGTTAAGGTAAAATTTATTCTAAAACTTTTTCCGGAAAAACTTTCTTTCCAAGCATTTAAAAAAGAATTCTTTTTTTCTGCCGTACGGGTCATTTCGTTATCTGTTTGTTTTTGTCATATCATCCGGCGTAATTATAATAAAATCCCCTAAATCTTTATTCTCAGTTTCCAAAGAATCAAGCGAAGACTGTTCGTTTGATGATATAACTAAAATTTTAAGATCGGGACGCGCTTGTTTTATATACCATACAATACCTTCATGATAGTCGGAATGTTTAGAGCCGTTAAAATGTATGAATTTATTCCCCGGCTTCATATTTTTCAAAATGAATTTAGCCATAGTTGCATCTTTTATTGCTTGAGCTTCAACAATATGACTTAAGTTATGACTTTTCATCATCTTTTTCATTTCATTCATTTCCGCTTTTTTCTCTTTACCCGCCTTTGTAGTATCTGATTGGGAAGATGGTTGTATTTCTTTTTTCTTTTTGCTTTCCGTCATTTTATGCCCGCCGCCCATACCGGACATCATTTCCTGCAGTTCCTTATAAACTTTCAAATTTTTGTTTACTTCCACTGGCAGGTCCGCAATGTAACTTTTTGATTGTGCATCCAAACTATCAAGATACTTAAGTCCCTTTCGTGCAACTGTTGCCGCATATCTTCTCGGAATATCGGTCGCAACTAATTTTAATTTCTTCTCTTTCGCAAATTCCAATAAAGGTTTATAATCCGTTTTATAATTTTTCCAAAGCCGCTCTTCGGCTTCAAATGATTTTTTAGATATTTGATTATTAAAATACTCATCAATTAAAAGTTGACCGTCAGCTTCAAACATTTCCGCGCCCATCACTAAATTTTCTTTATGAGCCTTGTACAACGCTTTTAATAATCTTAATTCCAACCAATGATCAATCGGATTATTATGTTCTTCGCCGAAAAATACCAAGTCGGCTTTTTTTGCTTGTTCCACCAAATCGTCAAAATCCGTTTTTTGAGCTTTACTGTTATAAATCATATAAGAAGGCATATAACCGCTGAAAACTCCTAATAAAAATAAAATCGGTAACATTTTAATTGTAATTTTCTTAATAAAATTCAAGAAGTGTTTATCGTTAAACATGTTTCTTCTCCGGTATTAGTTAGTATAAAATACTTCTTATATCAAATTACAAAAATTATAAATAAAGATGAATTCAGAATTCTAATTCGCTATTTATTATTTTTCGTCTTTCATTTTGAATTACTTTTTTAGTTAACTAAAGGTTTTTTATGAAAATACTGAATTTATTTACAATCTTTTTTATTTTAACTTTAACTACATTTGCTCAAGTTAATATAGAGAAATTCAGGACCCTTTCCGATATTAACGGTATAGGCGGAAGTTTAAAGTTCGATTTTTCCGTTCAGACGGGCAATAAAAACGTACAGTTATTTGGTTTGGAAGGCAGAGGAAGCATTAAAAAAAATAATAACCATTTTTTTTTGATCGGAAAGGGGGAATACGGTTGGCAGGGCGGCAAACAATTTTCTAACGAAGCTCTTTTGCATTTGAGATACGTACGAAAACTTTACAATAATTTGTCTGCGGAATTATTCACACAGATCGATTATAACAAAGCCAGACTTTTGCTGTTCAGATATTTGTTTGGCGGCGGATTGAGAATTAAAATCTACAAAACAAAAAATACATCTTCTCATTTCGGATTAGCCACAATGTATGAAAATGAACGATTGGATCTACCCGCCACTGCGGTTCATCCGAATAGGACAAAAGTTATCCGGTTAAGCACTTATGTGACTTTTAGAATTAATATTAAAAAAGGAGTAAATCTTGCCTCAGTGGTTTATTATCAACCTAAAATTAATGACTTTGGCGACGCACGAGTGCTGAGCGAAAATAGTCTTTTGGTTGATATTTCAACCCATCTGGGACTTAGTGTTGAATTAAATATCCGTTACGACCGGAAACCGCCGGATAATATTCACGATTTGGATACAAAAACAAAACTCGGGTTTTCTTTCAAGTTTTGAATTCCGGTAAAAAATATGAATTTATAATTAGTAAAATAAAATACTAAAATTTTTAATTCTTAATCGCTAATAAATTTCCGGCACAAAAGTCTGATCCGTTATTGGGGGACGAATATAACCTTTGTTTTTTTGTCTCGGCGGAAGTTTAATCGGCTCGGGTGTTAAATCCTCGTAAGGGATCATACTTAGTAAATGATGAATTGTATTTAACCTTGCTCTCTTTTTATCGTCTGCATTCACAACGTACCAGGGTGCTTGTTTAATATCGGTATGAGCAAACATTTCGTCTTTTGCTTTGGAATATTCCACCCATCTTTTTCTCGATTCCAAATCCATGGGACTTAATTTCCAACGTTTGGTTCTATCGTGAATTCTAGCTTGGAACCGTCTTTCCTGCTCTTCATCACTAACAGAAAAATAATATTTTATCAATTTAATACCGGAACGGACCAGCATTCTTTCAAATTCCGGGCACGATCTTAAAAATTCCCTGTATTCCTCATCGGTACAAAAACCCATTACTTTTTCAACGCCGGCACGGTTATACCAGCTTCTATCGAAAAGAACCATTTCGCCGGCTGCCGGTAAATGAGGCACGTATCTTTGAAAATACCATTGTGTTTTTTCTTTTTCGGTCGGCGTGCCCAAAGCAACAACTCGGCAAATTCTTGGATTGAGGGATTGTGTGATTCTTTTTATTACTCCCCCCTTTCCAGCGGCATCTCTTCCTTCAAAAATTACAACTACCTTCAGTCCTTTTTCTTTAATCCATTCCTGTAATTTTACCAATTCAACTTGCAGTTTTTGAAGCTCTTTTTCGTAAAATTTTTTATTCAATTTTTTATTTTTATTATTCTTCGGTCCGCCGGTAATTTTTTCATCTTTATTTTTTTTCTTTTTCGACATTCTATCCTCTTATTTTTTGATTATTATCGAAATATTTTTCAATTATTTACAATTGATTTAGCACTACCGGTTCTTACCATCCTGGAAAATAGTGAAAGCGACGGATCAAATAAAAACTTGAATAATAATTTAGTCCACGATTTATGATAAACCAAGTTATCGTAAAGTTCGGGAGCTAATTTCTTTAATTTAGGCAAATTATTCCATGGAACGGATTGCAAATCGTGATGCTCATTATGATAACCTACATTTAACGCTAAAATATTAAGAGGACCGTAATAACTATAAGTCTCTTGCGGCGGACTTGTAAGGTAATGTTCTTGGATCCATCTTGCTCCCAGCGGATGAAGACCGATTGAAAAGAAAAATGAAAACACCAAATAAAGAAATGAGGTCCATCCTAAAAAATTAATTACTAAAAAATCGAAACCGAATACTGCAACCCAATTTATTAGCGTCCATGAGTTTAAAAATTTAATTCCCTTCATTCTCGGAGGTCTTAACGCTTGAAAAATTGGGAAAAGAAGCAGCCAAATCGCTTTCCCCCAAAAAGAATGACCGATTAATTTAGCCTCCCATTTACTCGCCAAATCTGCATCTTGATAATAATCACCTTGAAACGAATGATGTTTTAAGTGATAACTTCTGAACGAAACCGAACTCGGTACGACGTTTGGCAAATCGGCAATAATTCCCGCAATAATATTAAGATTTTTCCCTTTAAGAATAAGATTATGCGCCGCTTCGTGAATCAAAACAAAAGAAGTGTGATTAGCAAATGCGCCGGCTAAATACGCTACAACTAACGCGAGCCACCAAGGTTGGTTTGAAAGCAAGAATGCTAAGGTGGTTTGAAATACAACAACAAAAAGAATAATTAAGAAACTGTATGGATTTCTCCCGATTAATTTTCTTGCTTCGGGATGGTTTTGTAATAATTGTTTTCGCCTCGCTTTATGCGGTTCTGGAGTATCGGAATAAACAAAATCGTTTGTTTGATTATTCATTTTATGAACCCCTGTTTAAGTCGATTTAATTTTTCTTCCTTTCTCAAATAATCAACTATAAAAAAATCGGTTTATGTATTAAAATAAACAAAACCGAGCGGAAAAAAAATTATTTTAATTTATGAATCTTTTTGCCCTTAACTTTATCTAACTTAGTCCGAATATGGGAGATATTTTTGACTATTTATTATGGAACTTTTTCTTCTTATTACGGTTGAAATAAAATAATATATATTTAAAAAATATGTTGATTTTGCAAAAAATAATCATTATATTTGTTAGATTATGATTTTTAGCATTTGCAAATCTCAAATAAACAAATCAATACACATTAATTTTCACAAGGAGCCTGCAGCTTGAAAATTACAAAACAAATAACAAATCGTGAAAGCCAATCACTCGATAAATACTTTCAGGAAATCGGCAAAGTCGATTTAATTACTCCTGAAGAAGAAATAGAATTGGCTAAACGTATTCGCAAGGGCGATAAAAGCGCACTTGACAAACTTACCAAAGCAAATCTTAGATTTGTGGTAAGCGTTGCAAAACAATATCAACATCAAGGATTACCGTTAAGCGACCTCATTAACGAGGGTAATTTGGGGCTGATTAAAGCCGCAAAGAAATTTGACGAAACTAGAGGATTTAAATTTATTTCCTACGCAGTTTGGTGGATACGCCAATCAATTATGCAGGCAATTGCTGACCAATCACGAATGGTAAGATTACCGTTAAACCGTGTTGGTGAATTATCTAAAATTTCTAAAGTTGCCAGCGCACTGGAACAAGAGCTTGAACGAAAACCGAGCACCGAAGAAATTGCCAGGGAATTGGATATGAGCGAAGATGATGTTGCTTATACTCTTAGGCATTCCGGTCGCCAGGTTTCTGTAGATGCTCCTTTTTCACAAAGCGAAGACAGTAAGAGCAGCTTGTTGGACGTTATGCCTAATAACGAACAACCTTCGCCCGATACCAGCTTAATGGGTGAATCGTTGCGAACGGAAATTGAACATGTTCTTTCCACGCTTTCCGATAAAGAAGCCACCGTTATTAAATTGTATTTCGGATTTAATACAGAATATACGGCAACTTTGGAAGAAATTGGCGAAATATTGAATCTTACCCGCGAAAGAGTAAGACAAATAAAGGAACAGGCTTTAAGAAAATTACGACATGCTTCAAGAAGCAAAAGATTAAAAGTATATCTCGGTTAATTTTCTTTAAGTCGGGCAAATTTAAATGCGGTTGCGGTTTTTACTTCAACCGCATTTTTATTTTAAAAAGTTATTTTTTCAGCGAATCTAATTTATGATTCAAGCTGTCCTTTTTTGTTTTTAATCTTTGAATTTCCTTTTTTAATTTTGCCGCTTCTTTCTCTTTTATCTCTTTTTCCGATTGCAGAGTTGAAAATTCTTTTTTCTTTTCGTTTTTAACCGCACCGGTTTTAGTGTTTCCGTCGCATCCGGAAATTTCTATAATTAACGCAACAGATAAAATCGCAAATATTATTTTCATTATTATTCTTAAATTTAGTTCTACAACAACAAGTTAAAAATAACACTATTCTTTTTAACCCAAAAGGAAATAATGCTTGGGATTAACCAACGGAACAAAATTTGCTTTCCGTTTTTACATCATTTTCAAATTAGTAAAATATAAATTTGTTTAGTAACGTTTTTTTCCTCCGGATGTGTTTTCAAAATTTCTAATGTTGTTTAATAAACTATTTGAATTAATAAATTTATTTATTATGTTTTGTTTTGAGTACCAAATCTTTAGATAAATCTTATAATTTTGCTTTATAATTTTTACTTATCGATGGCGGCTGCTCATTTAAGTATCATATTTTTAGTTTAAAGGAGTTATTTTTTATGTCTGAGCGTCAAACTGGAACCGTAAAATGGTTCAACGCTACCAAAGGCTACGGCTTTATTGAAAGAAGCGACGGAGCCGATGTTTTTGTTCATTATTCTTCTATTAAATCCGACGGTTATAAAACCTTAGAAGAAGGACAAAAAGTTCAATTTACGGTTGAGCAAGGCCAAAAAGGTGAACAAGCTCAAGAAGTAGAAGTTATAGAATAACTAAACTTATGGGTAGTTTGTTCTGCCCATAAGTATTTGACTGTAATTTTCATTTCTCTTTTTCCGTTATAACAACAAAACAGTTAAGAGAAATATTTCAGATAAATTTTTTAGGATTTTTATCAGCGGCTTTTTATTGCTCGTTCGTTAATTCCATCAACGTGTCTTGCAATAAATCCCAAACTTCAAGCATGTGTTTCTCTTCTGTTCTAATGCCGGAAATTACTAAACGGATTACAAAGTTACCGTTCAATTTAGTATGACTTAAAAACGCCTTACCCGTATCGTTAATTCTGTTCATTAATTTTTCGTTAAAACCGTTTAAATGATCTGAAGAAATTGACAATGGTTTAGCTCTGAAACAGACTGTGCTAAAAGGAGCAGGTGCCATTCTTTCGAAATAAGGATGTTCGTCAATAAGATTTGCAAATTGCTGGGCAATATTTATATGTTTTCTTAAAAGAGCTGTTAATCCGTTTTTACCAAAATAACGTATAACAAACCAAAGTTTTAAAGAGCGGAATCTTCTACCCAATTGAATACCGTAATCCATGTAATTTACAGCAATACTGTCAGTCCCGGTTTTTAAGTATTCGGGCGTCAGACTGAATGTTTTCTTTAATATTCTTGGCTTGGAAGTATAAAAAACGCTGATATCTACCGGCATAAACAACCATTTATGGGGATTAACAACAAAAGAATCGGCTTTTTCGATGCCGTTAAAATAATGTCGCATTTCGGGAATCATTGCGGTAACGCCGGCGTAAGCGGCATCTACATGCAACCATATATTGTTCTCTCTGCAAATTTTCGCAATTTCGTTTACAGGGTCAACACTTGTAGATGAAGTTGTTCCTATGGTTGCAATAACGCAAAAAGGTATTAATCCTTGTTTTTTATCTTTCTCGATTTCTTCTTCCAACTTACCGGGAATCATTCTAAATTCATCGTCGGTTTCAATTTTCCGGATATTTTCCCTTTTAATTCCTAAAAATAAAGCTCCTTTTTCAACCGACGAATGAGCTTGACCGGAAAAGTAAATAGATAATTTTTCCGCCAAGTTTTTGCATTTTATACCCGATGCAATTTGAGTTTTTGCCGAAGCAATTGCATGAACAGTGCTAATAGAAGCTGTATCGTAAATTATTCCCCAAAATTTTGATGGTAATTCCAACATTTGCCTTAACCAACTTAAAGTAACTTGTTCAAGTTCGGTTGCAATCGGTCCGGTTTTCCAAATCATTCCGTTCACGTTTAATGCGGCAGTTAACAGTTCGGCTAAAATTCCCGGTCCACTAGACGTTGAATTAAACAAAGCCATAAATTTCGGATGGTTCCAGTGAGTTACACCGGGAATTATTTTTTCGTCAATATCGTTAAGAATTTCGTTCATACTTTGTCCGTATTCCGGAGGACTTTCCGGGAACTTTTTTTTAAGCTCACCGGGTTTAACAGCAGGCAGAACCGGATATTTTTCCACATTTTTGAGATAATCGGCAATCCAGTCAATTAACTTATGCCCGTAAATTCTGAATTCTTCGGGGGACATATCATTGAATTTTTCTCTATCCATTTTTCCGTTGATTTAATTTTTAAATAATCGCATCCGCTTCAATTTCAACAAACAGATTTTCTTCAATCAATCCGTTTACTTCTACCATAGTGGCAGCAGGTTTAATATCGAAAAAAAATTCACTATGAGCTTTTCCTATTTGCTCCCAATCGTTTTTAATATCTGTAACAAAAATCCTTGTTCTTACAACATCGTCTAAAGTAGCGCCTGCTTTTTGTAAATATTTTTTTATTTTATTAAGAATATATTTTGTTTGCTCGTAAGCGTTTTTGCCGATAATATTCCCGGCTTCATCAACCGCAACGGTTCCGGTAATAAAAACGGAATTATTCTTTCTTACAACTCTTGAATATCCGACTTTGTCTTCCCAAACGGATCCTGAGCTTATATTAATTCTGCCGTTCATAATTTGCCCCTTAAATTTTGGAATATTTATTTAACAATCTATTAAAATTATCAGATGAATTACAAGACCGTAAAGTTTTTATTTGGTTCCTACATTTCTTATTTTTGAAGCTAATTTTCAAATATTAAAAAAAAACTCCAATGAAACTAAGCAAAGCATTTATACCAACGTTAAAAGAAGATCCCGCCGATGCGGTAATACCAAGTCACAAGTTAATGGTTCGCGCGGGAATGATAAGAATGTTATCGGCCGGAATTTATTCCTTTCTTCCTCTCGGTTATAAAGTAATTAAGAAAATTACCGCAATTATTCGCGAAGAAATGGATGCTATAGGTGGACAGGAATTTCACTTGCCCGCATTAAATCCTAAAGAAATTTGGGAGCAGACAAACCGTGTTGAGGCTTTTGGCGATACAATGTTTCATATTAAAAACCGCGATTATGTATTGGCGCCCACGCATG
>JALSTI010000311.1 GCA_026983795.1 Melioribacteraceae bacterium | reverse complement strand
AACAACATACGATGTAAATAATGACGGAGCCATTTCTCCCAACGAACAAAGCGTATCGGCAATTGACAATGCTAATCCTACTCCAGTTGATTATACTTACGATTATGTTTCTTATTCCGTTGGTGCTAACTATGAACTTACCGGTAACCAAGCTGTTTTTGGACGATACAGTCATGGCGGTTCTGCAAAAGCAGACAGATTGCTTTTTGCCGGATTACCTTATACCGGCGGTACAACACTAAATGCAAAGGATTTAATTGATCAAGCTGAACTGGGTTATAAACAATTATTTAAAAATGGCGGTTTATACTTAACCGGTTTTTATGCCAGTACAACGGAAGAAGGCGGTTTTGAGGCAACAACTCAAAAAATCATTAAAAATGATTACCGGGCTTTCGGGGTTGAACTTGAAGGCGCATTTAATGCAGGAATATTCAGCGCCCGCGGAGGATTAACATACACAAATGCAAAAATTACTTCGGGAGACAATGACGGAAACATCCCGCGTCGTCAACCGGCTATTATGTTTAGCTTTGTTCCTACAGTAGCCTTAGGTCAACATTCCGTTGGTTTAAGTTTTATCGGGCAAACCAAATCTTACACTCAAGATGTGAATAAATTGGTCATGCCGGCATGGGTAAACGTAAATGCTTTTGTGTTTATTCAGATAACTGACAATTTTTATGCATCGGTTAATGCCAACAATTTATTTAACACACTTGGATTTACCGAAAGCGAAGAGGCAAGTATTACCGATAACCAAGTAAATTATGTTAGAGCAAGACCTAACCCGGGTCGCTCTATAACGCTATCCTTAGGTTATACTTTATAACTTTAACAAAATTATGTATGCCCCATGTTTTTAGCATGGGGCACATTAAATATTACTAAACCGTTCTTATTGGAATAATTCTATGCCTGAATTCGTATTAAATCCAATTGACATAAGTGTTATTGCCATATATATTATTTTCGTAGTATGGCTTGGGTTTTATGTAGGGAAAAAGCATGAAACCGCCGAAGATTATTTTCTTGCCGGCAGATCAATGAAGTGGTTTTTTATTGGCCTTTCTCTATTTGCATCCAACATTTCAAGCACCACGCTTATTGGACTTGCCGGCGACGCTTATAGTACCGGTATTTCCGTTTTTAACTACGAATGGTTCGCGGTAATAATACTTATATTTTTCGCAATTTTCTTTTTACCAAATATCCTTAAATCCCAAGTGTATACAATGCCGGAATTTTTGGAAAGAAGGTTTGACGGTAGGGCAAGGACTTACTTTTCGCTTTTAACACTTTTTCTTAATATTGTTGTTGATACGGCGGGAAGCTTGTATGCTGGCGGGTTACTGTTAAAACTTGTATTCCCGCATATCCCTATGTGGCAGACAATTAGTGTACTGGCGCTTGTAGCAGGTATTTATACTATTGCGGGAGGATTAGCGGCTGTAATTTATACCGATGCAATACAAACATTATTTTTACTTATAGGTTCTATAGTTATAGCAGTGGTTGCATTTGAAAAATTAGGCGGAAATTGGGATTTGATTACAGCAAATGTTGACCATGCAAAACTTAGCCTGATAAGACCTCTCAATGATCCCGGTGTTCCGTGGTTAGGATTATTTACCGGGTTGCCGCTCCTCGGGTTTTATTTTTGGTGTACAAACCAATTTATGGTTCAAAGGGTTCTCAGTGCGAAAGATACTAACAACGGCAGATGGGGTAGTCTGTTTGCCGGACTATTAAAATTACCGGAGCTCTTTATTATGGTTTTACCGGGAATAATGGCAATATTGCTGTATCCCAACTTGAAAAATCCCGATATGGTGTATCCTACTTTAATGTTTGATCATTTGCCTACTGGTTTATTAGGTCTTGCGCTTGCCGGATTTATTGCGGCGCTTATGTCGCAAATCGATTCGACGTTGAATTCCGCTTCAACATTAGTAACGATGGATTTTATACGCAGATGGAAACCTAAATTGGATAGCCGTCAGCTTATGAAAATCGGTCGTTGGGTCACATTCGGCTTTATGATTTTAGCTGCATTATGGGCACCTCAAATCGAGAAATTCGGATCGCTATTTAAGTATCTTCAAAGAGTTCTCTCTTATACCGTGCCGCCTGTTGTTGCAATGTTTTTAATCGGTTTGTTTTTTAAAAGGGCTAATTCCAAAGGGGCATTTGCCGCTTTAATAGGAGGTGTTTTATTCGGGATTCTCTTTTTTATTTCAAATGAAGTAATTGGTTTAACAAATGTTCACTTTCTTTATATCGCTCCAATACTTTTTATCATCTCTTCGATAATTTTATTGTTTGTCAGTTACAGAAGCGAACCTGAAAATGAAGAGAAAATAGCGGCGCTTATTTGGACGAGAGCTTCTTATGATGAAGAAACAGTGGAATTGCGCAAAATACCTTGGTATAAAAATTACCGTATTCAGTCTATAGCTTTGGGAATAATAACTCTGATATTAGTTATCTGGTTTTGGTAAAAATAAATTTTAATGTTTTAATTACTTTCTACCTAACGGAAATTGATATTTTGACCGTATAATTAAAATTAAGAATGAGAGGACTTCAATGAAGGGTGATGTTCTGGTTATTGAAGAGTACCATTATAAAGCAGCAAAAAAAATTGTTGAAAAAATAATTGTTAAAATTAAAAAGAGTAAAAGCCGTTATGTTATTACTGTCGCCGGGGAATCTGGTAGCGGTAAATCCGAAACAGCTAAAGCTCTTGCCGATGAATTGGAAAAGTACGGAATTAAATCCGTTATACTTGGTCAGGATGATTATTTCTATTTGCCTCCTAAATCAAATGATGCAAAAAGAAGAGAAGACCCCGAATGGTTAGGACCGCACGTGGAAGTAAATTTGGATGCATTAGAGTATAATTTGAAAGATGCAAAAAATGGAAGTAATGAAATAACTAAACCGTTGGTTGATTATAAAAAAAATACTGTTGAACCGGAAAAAATTAGTTTAGCCGGAATAAAAGTAATTATTGCCGAAGGGACTTATACTTCACTGCTAAAAAATGTTGATATAAAAATTTTTATAGCTAGGAACAGATTAGATACACTTGAACACAGATTGAAAAGAAACAGAGGTGGTGAAGCGGAAGATCCGTTTATTGAGCAAGTCTTGAAAACCGAACATAAAATTATTGCAGGACATGTCCAACTTGCGGATTTTGTAATTACTAAGAATTATGAAGTTATTGTTAGAAAGTAAAGAGAGTAAACTAAATCACAAGTTTAAAAATGAATATTAATAATCAAGTTCAACTTATCACTTATCCCGATTCACTGGGCGGCAACTTAAAAAGCCTTCATGATGTTTTGGAAAAATATTTTAATGATATTTTTAAAGGCGGACTACATATTCTACCGCCTTTTCCATCTTCGGGCGATAGAGGTTTTGCTCCGCTGACTTACCTTGAAATCGAACCGGAATTTGGTACATGGGAAGACGTCCGCAGGCTTGCTGATAAATATGATATTATGCTGGATTTGATGGTAAACCATATTTCAAAGGAATCAATTTATTTTCAAGATTTTCTTAAGCATGGACGAAAATCCAAATATGCCGATATGTTTATTACAATCGATAAAATTTGGCCGGATAGTAAACCTTCAAAAAAAGAAATTGAAAAAATATTTTTACGCAGAAAAGAACCTTTTTCAAAATATAGAATTAAAGATACCGGGGAAGTAGAAACCGTTTGGACCTCTTTCGGAAAAACAACTCCATCCGAGCAAATTGATTTGGATGTTCATTCGGAAACCACGAAAAAAATATTAAAGGATTTTCTGATAAATTTTAGTAACAACAATATTAAAATGGTTCGACTTGACGCTGTTGGTTATGTAATTAAAAAACCGGGCACAAGCTGCTTTTTTGTTGAACCTGAAATTTATCAATTCCTTGGTTGGCTAAAGGAATTTGCTCATTCCCTTGATATTGAAATACTTCCGGAAGTACATGCTGATAATACAATTCAAGAAAAGCTTTCGGAAAACGGATATTGGAAATATGATTTTATTTTACCTTATGTTGTACTAGAATCTTTTCTGGTCAAAAACAGCAGAAGATTAACCAATTATCTGAAAAACAGACCAAGCAAACAATTCACTATGTTAGATTGCCATGACGGCGTCCCGATTATTCCGGATTTGAATAACCTTGTCGAAACTAAAGACCTAAGAAAAGTAGTAGATATTTGCGTTGAACGGGGCGGAAATTTAAGTCTTATTTTTTCACCCAAATTTAAATATGCAGATGGATTTGATGTGCATCAAATAAGGGGAACGTATTATTCGCTATTGAATTGTGATGATGATGCTTACATTGCCGCAAGAGCTATACAGTTTTTTACACCGGGAATTCCGCAAGTCTATTATGTTGGACTATTAGCCGGTGAAAATGACTTGGAAAGCGCCAACGGCAGTATAGACGGACGCGAGATCAATCGCCATAATTTTGATATTGAGGAAATAGAATCAGCGATCAGAAAACCGGTAGTTCAAAAGTTACTTAAATTAATAAAGTTTAGAAATGAATATCCGGCATTTAACGGAACGTTTGAAGTTTTGAATACGGACGAACACTCTCTTAATCTTAAATGGGAAAAAGGAGAAGCGATGTGCCGTTTGAATGTGAACTTTAGAAATAACCGTGCTATAATTGAGTATATAGATGGGAAAAATATCTTAAAACTTTTTTAACCACTAACAATCTGCTGAAACCGGATTAAGTTATTATCATATTTTTTTCTTTGGTCATAACGGTTAACACAAGAGAAAGATTTTATTTGTCATAGACAACTATACTTCCCACATGAAAATTACTGATAAGTATCTTGTCGTTATCAATTGCCGCATCAATAGGGTAGTTAAGGCTTTGTGTTAAAACTTGTATCTTATTTCCTTGCCAATCATAAATAATTACCCGGTTGTTGCCCGAATCGGTAACAACAATTTTACTTTTGTCCGCATCAATTCCCGTTGCTACTTTTATTGAGTCTTTTTCTCCAATAACTTTTAAGAATTTCCCTTTTACGCTGAAAATCTGAACCCGGTTATTATATGCATCGGCAACAACAATTTTATCATTTATAATTTTAACATCGGTAGGATAAAACAATTCGCCTGCATTGTGACCTTTTTTGCCAAACGTAAAAGTATTGTTTCCATTTTTCACAATTATTCTGTGATGATAAAAATCGGCGATAACAATCAATCTACCGTTTACATCAATTCCGCCCGGAGCATCGGGTTTTATACTTAAGGCAAGTGGCAGCACTTTCCCGTTTTCTATTACTTTGATTGAATCGTTTAAATACTCCGGAACAAAAACCTTCCGGTTGAAAATGGAAATATGCATCGGGCGTTTGAAACCCGTATATCTACTAAGTACTTTGCCGTTTTCATTTATTTTAACAATTTGATTGTTTTTGGAGTCGGACACCCAAATACCGTTTTTGCCAACGGCGATACTAATCGGGTTCATCCCTTTTAGTATTATCTTTTTTGAATATTCATATTTTTTATTTCTGCTGCTGCAGCTTATTAGAAGCAACAAACTCAATACTGCAATTACTATATTTTTCATATTCTTATATTTTTGAATTAGTATTATTGTTATTTTATTAAACTACACTGCAATGCAAATGAGTACAGGCATCTTGAAAATTACTCAAATCGGAAAAATTCCGGATCCGGTGCTTACAATACACAAATGCGAAAGCATAAAACGATGGCAGTAATATTATATGCCGGATAAGGAACGCTATGATATTACACCAATACTTTTTTAGTTTGCTTTCCAATACCTTTCAATCTTTTTTTCTTAGAATGCTTATTAATTTTATCAGTTGAATTATAAGGACGGTTAAATGCTTCTTGAGAAACTTTGAAATAATCGGATAATTTTCTTATTGTCTGTTTAGAAAGACCTTTTTGATAATTGAGAATTTTAGAAAAAGTTCCGTTTGATAGCTCTAA
>JALSTI010000310.1 GCA_026983795.1 Melioribacteraceae bacterium | reverse complement strand
CAATGTTTTTCCGAAGTTTATCTGCAGCTTTCCATAGTTGTTTTTCTAATGGTTCTTCTGTTCCGTTATTTTTTTTAGCCATATTGCTTAATTTCCTTTATTCAATTTTCAAAGTCACTCTTTCTTTTGTCGTTTTTACCCGATTGTTGTCAAAAAGCATACTCTTCCCGGTTTTTAGTAATGTGTATGCTTGTGCGTTGGTATTTTCTTTCAATTTTTAATTTGTTAGCAAAATTTTTCATTACTCAGGTCTTTTCCGCCTTGCACACAACAATCTTAATAAACTAACATTTGATTCCCGGGAATATATGTTAATTTTTATTCGTTTATTACCCAAACCACATAACAAAATATAGAAAAAGCAAGAAAATTTAAATTATTTTTATAACTACTTAAAAATAAAAGTTATTCAGATCAAACTGTTAGTGGATATTAGTACATATTAAGTATTATTCAGCAAATCTCAATGTTTTATAAATCTCATCCAACAATCCGTTTTTATATTTATCCAATGTTAACTCCCAAAACATAATACCGCGTAAATTATTTTTTAGTGCGTATTGAGTTTTAAGTTTAACCGATTCCGGGTTGTCGAAAGTGGCGAAGAGTTTTGCCTCCGCATTGTAGATGTACGGAGCTTGCGATGTTTTGTCCCAATAGTATTTAAATCCTTCCGCAGCCGGAAATATCTCTTCAAAATCCTTGTAATTAACGGAAGTCTTAAATTTACCTGATTGATACAATCCGTTGTTTACATCCGGAACATTTTCCCAAACCCTTGCATAAAAAGCGGCGCCAATAACAATTTTATTTTTATCAACACCAATAGAATCAAGCATTCTAACCGCATTATCGACCGATTCCCTTTGCTTTTCATTTGAATAAAGCGGAGTGTGGTGACCCGTAACAGTGCTATATCCGTTTACCAAATCGTATGTCATTACGTTTACCATATCAACCGAAGGCATAACTTTTTTCCACTCGATTGAGTTTTTTATATATTTAGTAAAACCGCCGGCGGCAAAACTTATTTCGTATTTATCTCCGAGTACCTCTCTTAATTTTTTAACAAGCATTGTAAAATTTTGTTTGTCAGCCGAAGAATACGGATGACCCGGAAAACCTTCTATTGCAGGATATTCCCAATCCAAATCGATTCCGTCTGCGTTGAAATTATCTAATACTTCTTTAACCGATTCTGCGAATTCCGTTCTGCCCTTTTTGCTCCCAAAAACTTCAGAACAAGTTTCACATCCTCCCCATCCGCCTAAGGATAGTAAAATTTTCAATTTAGGGAATCTATTTTTTAATTCAACTAATTTCTTAATTGTTAAAGTATCCTTTTTACTATCTATATTAAGTTTATTCCCTTTCAGATGTAAAAAACTGAAGATAATGTGAGTAAGTTTTTCTACGGGATATTTGTTTATCTCATGTCCATCACCGGTATAATATGCAATTACGGAAATACGGTTTTTAACATGGAACCGTTTTAACGGGGCGTTACAAGAAAAAAGGAAAACAGATACGAACAAAACAATAAAAATTTTTTGAGTCATGGTTGAAATTCTTTTAATTGAAATAATATTTTACTAAAGTAACTAATTACAATCAAAAAGGCGAAGTGAATCATGAAACCACAATTCCCTTTCATTTTTTTGAACAAAGTTTAAAATAAAATTAAATATAAAATATCCGGCAGGGATGTATTACTAAAGTTGCTCTATTATGCAATGATTCTTACTTTTTTATTTTGGTAACTTACCCGTCCTTCTGAATTTTGTCAGCACACCAAGATGATCGGAACAATAATTTACACCATCGTAAGGTTTATTCATTACTACTGCAGAAGATACTATTTCAATGAGTCCGGTGATTTTGCTAAAAATATAATCAATTTTTGAAACCGGCGATGAAGCCGGGACGGTATTACCCGGAATTTTTGGATTAATCTTAGCAAAAGTGTCAATAAAAAATTTACCGCTTCTTCCATTTGTTAGCGCTGTAATGGAATTTGCTTCCGGAGTATCGTTGAAATCTCCGGTAAGTACGCTAGCAATTCCCGGATGTTCTTTCTCTTGTTTTTTAATGTAATTTTTGATTTGTTGAACTTGTTGAAATCTAACGTCACTGCTATTAAATGAAAGATGAGTATTAAACATATTAACCATTCCCAAAGGTGTTTTAATGTAACACCATATAACTTTACGGAAGAAAACTCCTTGATCAAGCTGTTTGAAGCCTTTGTTTAATATCGGATATTTACTAATTATTCCAATAGATTCACGGAAATGATTATCCCATGCAAGATGTGTAAAACTTTGATAAAAATAAAATGGGATATGAAAATAAGCGCTTAGCGAATCGGCAATTTGTCTTCCTTGATTTTTTGTCCCGTCTAAGAATTCATTTATTTCTTGCAGACCAATAATATCGGGATTTATTTCTCTTAACTTTTCTATGATGTGAATAATTCTTTTCCCCGGCTCTGTCCCAGGTTTCATTCCTTCAAGATTATACGTCATTATTTTTAATGTATCGCCGGCAAAAGTTATACCGGAAGAAAAGGCGAGCAACACAAATAGATTTATGAAAATTATTTTAATGCTCATTTCAAATTTCCGTAGTTCAGATTTTATATTTAGATTAATACTATTAAAAATTAAATGTTATTTTTTTCCATTTATATATTACTGATTTAGCGGCAATTTTAATTTCGCTAAAGAACAAACCATACAGCACGGGTAAAATTTAATAAATCAAAATTTGTTTAGTTAAACAAAAAATATGGAAGTCCCAAAAGCTGTTAATCAAATTTATAATTTATATGAATGGATAACAATCTACGTTTACCAAATTTTCTTTTAAAAGTGACACAACTTTTGAGACAACCTTAATGTAGTATTAACCAGACATTATACATTTAATTTCAGCATATCTCCAATACCAAAATTATTGTAGATTGCCGAAGTGATTTGTTCAAGGTGATTATTGTATTCTGCAACCGGTTCGCCCATTCCCATTTTATCGACTACGGTTCTGAATTTACGTTGCCCGGCCGGTGTATCAATCACATTGGCAATTGCTTCAGCAACATTCTGCGGATTTTGAGCAGGATTGCTTGCTAAGGCTTGCTCAAAGCCATTGAAAAATCCTATAGGTGCTTGTGCCATTTCTCCATAACTTTCATTACGGTCCAAGTCATCCGGTTTTAATAGATTGTTCATAAAAGAAGTTGGATAACCGCCGGGTTCTATAACGCATACATCAACTCCAATGGAAGAAAGTTCTATTCTATAATTTTCCGCCATTGCTTCTACTGCCCATTTTGAAGCGTTATACGGTCCGTAAAAAGGTACGGTAATTCTACCAAGCAAGCTCGAAATAAAAATCAGCAACCCGGAATTTCTTTTCCTCATATACGGAAGGACAGCACGATTAATACGCTGCACACCATAAACATTGATATCAAATAGTTTTTTCCAGTCTTCAATAGTAAACGATTCCTGCAAACCTAAAACTCCAATCCCGGCATTATTAATAACAACATCCAATCCACCAAGCTGCTTAATTGCCGACGCAATCCCAGCGTTTACACTTGCTTCATTTGTTACATTTATTTCAACAACTTTAGCCCCGGCAGACTCAAGTTCTTGTGCAACTTCTTTATTTTTTCCGTTCACATTTCGCATAGAAGCGCAAACCTGATGACCTTTTTGCAATAACGTTTTCACTGTTAATTTTCCAAAGCCGCCGCTTGCACCGGTTATTAATATTTTTTTACTCATTATATTTTTCTCCTTATGAAATTTTTAATTTGCTTTTTGAATATGAAAATTAAAATCTGCGTGACCAAAAACTCCCCACAGTCTCATCCATACCGGAAGCAGCATTTCAGTTCCTCTTGCCGATGAAATATCTCCAAGATCTATTATGTTTTCAGTTTTCCATCCAAAAGAGTTCAGAAGTTTAATTACTTTCTTTTTAGCTAATTCATCATTCCCGCTCACAAAAACATTGTGATCACCGGGAATAATTTCAGGATGAACCATTATAAGTGCGTTCATTGTATTCAGACTTTTCACTACTTTAGTTTGTGGAAACTTCGCTTGTATTTGCTCGGCCAATGAATTAGTATTGCAAACAGACAAAAACGGAGGCATGCCTTGTGAAAAATCCAAAGGGTTAGCAATATCCAACAATACTTTATCCGTTAATTTATCGCTCCCAATTTTACTTAGTACTTCCAGCGAAGCTCCACCGCTTGTAGCATTTATTACTAATTCCGCATCTTCTACCGATTGACCATAAGCAACCAAAGCAATATCGCTATGTTCTTTATACCAATCCGAGAATGCCACGCCGGTCATTGGATTTGCTTCTATTCTGTTTTTAGTTTCCTCGGGATTTCTTGTTTCCATTGAAACATCAAATCCTAATCCTTTTAATCTGGCAGAAATAGTTTGCCCAACCATGCCAGTTCCTAAAACCGTTATTTTCATTTTTGTTCCTTATATTTGTTTGTACATACAATTATTATGCTAAAATTTTAATTATTCGTGTAATTTAATAGCAGCTCCATAAATATCATCGGTAAGCTTTTTACTTTTCTCCTTTCCCAAAATTGCTGTATACCTTTTATAAAGACTCATCCATGCCTGTTTAATTTTTTTATCTAATTTTTTGCTTTTTGCAGTAGGATAAACTTCCGTATTTCTGCCGGAATGTTTCCTTTCCAAAAACCCCTTATGTTCCATTTTTTCTATTAAACGTGTAACTGTTGACTGGGTAAGCATCATTTTTTCGCTTATTTCCTTAGGTTGCACACCGGGTTTGTCATTTACAGTCATCAATAAAAAGGCATAAGACGATGAAAGTCCCGTTGCTGCAAATTCCTCGTCAGCCATTTTAGTCATTACACGGGACAAAGCATTTGCAGAATAATAAAGGCAGTTACAATATTTTGAATTACACTCTTTCATTCCAATCATAAAAATAACATAAATTGTTTGTACATGCAAATATAAAAATAACCGATCGAATATTTTTATTGCTCCGATTTAACAGCCGGTTAGCGTATTTTAAAATTCCTTGTGTTTTTTAACAAATAGTTCGTTAAATAAGGAAATTTTTTTAATGCTGCATATCCAACATTGTTTATTTTTCCACTCATAATAAAATTTTGAATCATTAAAGCTAAAAACATTCTTGAACGAAACATTTTTTCCCATTCATTTGAATATAGTTTATCAGCTTTTTGTTTACTTATTTTATTCTTTTTTAGATTAACTAAAATTTTAGATAATAGCATTGCAGATTCCATAGCCATTCCAATTCCATCGCCTGAAAGCGGAGCAATTATACCCGCCGCATCCCCAATCATATATATACCATTTTCTACTACTTTCCTTTTTCCGAAATAAATATTACCCGTACCGTAAACATGCTGTGATTTAATTTTATCTTTGAAAATATCCTTGAACGGATTAGAAATTTTGTACCCATTAAAAAATAAATCTATCAAATGATCTTTTGAGGAGTTCAAATATTTTTTTTTGTTTTCCAAAAAACAAACTGTGGATTCATTACCATTAACAGAATTAATGCCGCAATAAATACCTTTTGAAACAAACAGACTTATTTCGTTTACTCTGTGTTTGCAAAGAAACTTATTATCAATATGAAATTTTATTCCGTTTAAATAAGTCTTCTTGCCCGCAAAATTACGCTTCAGCCGTTTGTCCAAGAAACCGGACTTACCATACGCTGCAATTACATGTTTGGAATATATCTTTTTAACATCTCCGTTTTCATTAGTTATATTAAGGACAAAGTTATTATCATGTCTGGTTACATTATTAACGGCTGACGGTTGGTATACGTTTACTCCGGCATCTTTTGCCGAGTTCAAAAGAAAATTATCAAAGACTGAACGCTTAACGGCATAAGCTTGAAAGTTCAATTGTTTATTAAGCATTTTTTCATCATCAAAATAAAAAGACATACTATTTACAGGATTG
>JALSTI010000309.1 GCA_026983795.1 Melioribacteraceae bacterium | reverse complement strand
TATTGTAAACAAACCCGCTAACACTGCAATACGATGCGGCGGTTTCGTCTCTGTTTTTTGCGGCTTTGCGGAGTGTTGTGTTGCCGTCGCTTGGTATTAAACCCACGCGCAAGGTTACTTTTGCCGTGTCGGTTCCCGTACTGTCTGCGGTTATGTATTGATCTTTTTTATGGATTTTCACCAACCCGTATTTAATGTTATTTGATATAATGAGTTAAAATCACGAAACTATAAAATAATTAAGTTTTAGATATTTTAATATAATGATGTTTGCCGGCATATGTCAAGTATGACGTGGTGATCAGCATGAAAAAGATAATCTGATTTTCCGGTATGTTTTTGAGCAGTCCGGCTAATTAATCTTTAAAATTTCCTTACTTTTGCATTACCGAAATAATTTTTTTTACGCATAGAATTAACATGCCTCACCTAGGGCGCTTTTGAGTTTTTAAGGGGATTCGTTATTTTACAAAAATGCCGCTCCTAACGAAGCTTAAAACAAATTTAGAAAAGTTTACGGGTGAAAATTCTGTTGAGCATCGTATATTCGAAACCTTTGTAAACAAAAATAAAGCAGCATAAAACCAAGCTCCATCGGAGCGACACAATTTTTTGATGGCTACTCCGGTCGAGCCGGATTTCGACACTCATTTGTTTCACTTTTCACATTTGGCCTTTCACGTTCATATTGTCATTCCCGTACAAGCGGGAATCTCAAAAAAAAGAGTATCACGAGACATTTTCTAAACCACAGATTAATTCACGGATTTGCACGGATTATTTAATTAACTCCGGGTTTCTTATTTCATCAATATCAGCTTTTTACGTTCGTGCTTCCGTTCGCCGTTGCCGTATTTTGCAGTCAGACTGTAAATGTACATTCCGCTTGCTTAACCGCCGGCATTCCATTCTACTTTGTAATAGCCTGATTTCTGTTCTCCGTTTACCAATACTGCCACTATACTGTCTAAAATTTGCAATGCATAATGATAAGACATTTCAGCTGTTGTAACTTGCGGCACGGTCCACGGAACGTTAGCTCTGTATTCTTGACTTAGAGGAATATTGCGCCATTCAACTCCAACGTGCCAATCGTCTTCCTTTTGACTGAGTCTAGTAGAACCAATATTTCCTTGAACATACAACAATGGCGCCGGGGGATTTATAAGATTACTGTAAGTAATTTCGTATGAATAATCATTAGATTTTCTTCCTTGTTCAGCAGAATTCTGTACAAAATTCACTTTATCCGAACCGCCGTTGTTAAATGATTGTCCGCCGTACCAATCATAAGTTACGTTATTAAAAACATCAACAAGCATGTCAACGCCTTCCGGTACGTAAATTTGAGGGTTTCATCGGTATTGTGTGCGAAATAATTATGATTTAGCGACATAGTACAGAACTATAATACTTAAAAATCGATCGTTTTAACTTTGATATTAAATTATTTTACTAAAATCATTTTTATTGTCTTCCGGTAAGATCCTGAAACCAAATGACAATAATATGTTCCCGAAGGATAATTCCTTCCGCCGAATGTTGCGGTATAATTTCCGGCGTCTTTATATCCTTGAGCAAGTGTTACCACTTCCCTTCCGACCGAATCATAAATTTTAAGCGATATTACTTGAGGTAATCTTAGGGTATAATTTATGGTTGTAACCGGATTGAACGGGTTGGGATAATTTTGAAAAATCTCGAATGCTTTAGGTCCACCGGAAGTTATATGTTTAACCGAAACAAGCGGTAATGTTTCAAATTCCTTGAATAAAATTTTATTCATATCGTCGGGACCGGCGCCCAGATGATCTCTTAATAAACTGGAATAAATTTGTCTGAAATCGTATTTATATTTATTATCTCCGCTGCTATCAAGATCGGAAAGGTCAGGATTATCTCCCCAAATTCCGCCGTTAACGCTACCGCCCACAACAAAGAGAGGAGCTGCCGCACCATGATCGGTTCCGCCGCTGCCATTCTGTTCTACCGTTCTACCGAACTCCGAAAATGTCATAAGCGCAACCTTGTCGGCAACGCCGAGAGCTTCCAAATCCTGTTGAAAAGCAGTTATCGCATCGGATAAGGTGGAAAGCAAACTCGCATGTCTGTTCAATTGATTTGAATGAGTATCGAAGCCTCCCATGGAAGTTAAATAAACGGGTGTTTCAAGTCCTCCCGCTATCAATTGAGCTACAATAGATAACTGTTCGGCTAAATTTGAATTTGGGTAATTTACTATGTTATCAATCTCATCGGCTTTTTCCTTAATTATTTCCGCATAACGGATTGAGCGGGCTTCTATTTCCTTAATAAATTTTAATTGATGACCGGCGAGAGTATCGGGCGGCGGATCGTTATCGGCCGAGCTTCCGTTAATCAATCTGTAAAATTGATTCGGGTCATCAAATGCTATTCCTAATGAACCGCTTTGACAAGTACATTCAAGTAAGGTAGATTGAGTTGAACCCAATTGTATTGCCATAGGATGTTCCACGTTATATTCCGGATCTCCCACAATAGAATATCCCAGATATCGACCTATCCAGCCGTCATTAATGTACTGTTGCGAATCAGAGGCCGACAACCAAATATCGGTTGATCTGAAATGTGAACGGTTTTGATTAGCATAACCAACATTTTGCACAACGGCAAGTTTTCCTTCGTCGAACAATTTTTTGAAACCGTCCATTGACGGATGCAATCCGGTTAACGTATTTAACCTTAATACTTCCGTTTTGGGAATTCCTATAGTAGGCCGGGCTTTATAATACAAATCATCTTCAAATGGCACAACGGTATTAAGTCCGTCGTTACCTCCGCTAAGCTGAACCAAGACCAGCACTTTACCGTTATTGGCGTTGGTTTTAAAAAGAGATTTTGAAAAAGCCCTAACCGGCATATTTCCAACAGTTAAAGAAATACTGCCCGCGCCGGTTATTAATCCCAATTGTCGTAAAAATTTTCTTCTATCCATTTAATCCTCTATGCAAGTTGATATTCAGATAATCTTAATAATGCGCTAAAGAATGATTCCAAGCGCTTCTCGGCATTTTCGTTAAAAGTCGACCAATCGTATACGGCGGCTCCATCGAGAAGCAAATCCAATAAATATTGTCTTCTCGAATCGCTGATAGGAAATTGTAGAAAGAGTCCTATAATTTCATCAACAAACGCTTCGGCATTTTCTGCTGTATCAAACGACCGGGCAAATTTTATTAAATCCAAATCCGATTCTTTCCCGTTTATAATTTTATCGGAAAATACGTGTCGAGCAGGTAAAGTGGTTGTGGATATCCACTTTTTATCTCCTTCCCATCCGGCAACATTAGGCGGCGAAAATAAAGTTTGCGAAAGTAAATTTGCTGTTTTTCTTAAGTAATCAAAATTAGGATGCTCAATTTTAAATTGCTTAATTACTCCGGTTAAAAATTCAACCGGACTTTTTATTTTAGCGCCCATAATTTCGGGATTATAAAAAATGACCGATTTTAATAATTTAGATAGCACCGGTTTTAACTCGTAATTATTATCTCTAAAAATCTGAGCCATTTCGGCAACAGCGGTTTCATCGGGATCAAAATAAACGAACTCCTTAAAAAGTTTTCTGCAAATATGTTTTGATACGGCGTCTTTAGTAAAGATTATATCAATAATATCGAGATAATCGAAATTTCCGGTTTGTCCCATAAATGTTTTATCCGTTTCGTCGTGCCTATCGGGATTATAGACTGCGTTTAGTCCGTCTACCGTCCAACCGGTAAGAGCTCTTGCGGCTTCTACAATATCGCCTTCCGAATAATTTCCGATGCCCAAAGTAAAAAGTTCCATAAGTTCTCTTGCGTAGTTTTCGTTCGGATCTTCTTTCCGGTTTTTTTGACCGTCCAAATAAATTAACATTGCGGGATCCGCAGTAACCTTTTGGGTTAATTCTTTAAAGTTACCGAAAGCATAATCCCGGAATAACTTATTTTGCCAATACATACGCTGAGGTAATTTTACGACGGATAAATCCGACACAAAATGATTATGCCAGAAAAGGACCATCTTTTCACGAAAAGAATAACCTTGCGTCAACATCAAATTCATCCACCAAAAAGTTAACTCGTAGGATCTTTCGGTCCTGTTTGTGTTTGAGGGATCGTCAACCCAAAAGCCCGGACTTTGCGGTTGAGGTTTATCTGCCAAAAGATAATTATCGACAAAATCATCCAATGTTTTTGACAGCGCGAAATTAACATCTTCTTTTGTATAACCGAACAAAGTTCTGGATAACAAATGCGAGACGGTTACGGTATTCCATTCAGTTGTTTGTTGTAGCTTGTTTAATACTCCCACTTCCTTATCTCCGGTAAATTAATAATTTTGGAATTATTCGGATTCATTGACCGATTTTCAATATTTATGCCAATGTGATCTGAATCAAATGTTTCGTTTTTGATATAAAAAAACACTTAAATAATTTCTATGAAAAATTTTTTCTAAAAATTACCTGTAATTTTTACCTGAATAAATTATTAACGGTTAAATGCAATTATGTAACAAGAAAATTAAAATGCGTAACTTGCCGTCAGGTAGCTGAATGTTGCTCCACCCCCGCCAATATTATTGAATCCTTGTCTTAACACATCTTCGTTTACAGTAGCATCCAATGAAAAACCTCCGAACCTGAAGCCTACGCCGAGAGATAATCCTCCGTTTAACGGGGAATAAGTCGTAGTAATAACTTCGTTTTTAGTAGTCTGAGAAGCAGTACTCTCGACTGATTGTGTGTTTGTACTTATTTCATAACCCATCCTGGCAACCAACCAATCGATCAAGTTCCATTCAACGCCAACATTCCAATGAGGAAACGAAGTGGTTTTTGTAGTTAATTTTGGTGAAATACCGGAAACCGCAGGTTCGGTTGCCAAAACCAAATCGAAATTGGGTCCGCCTGCAAGTAAAAAATCACCTATTTTGTAATTAACCCCCACGCCAACGTTAAACATGGTAAAAGAAGGCAAATCAGTTGTGGTAACACCTGTTGCATCTCCAATATCCGCCGTTCCGCTGCTTTTAACGAACGAAACAACCGGCACAACGGCAAAATTTGCCGAAGTGTAAATAAAACCCCTTGCATTTATTCCCATAACTGTTTGACTAAACTGGGTTTGAGAGGATTGGGGATTTTCGAATGATGTGGACGGGAAAATTATGTAACCGGAAATATCAAGAATAATATTTTTGGTAAAACTGGATAAGTATCCTACGTTAATACCAATTTGACTTGCCTTACCGATTGACGAACCGCCGGTAGCGGGTTTATTCTCTTTTTCCGAAGAAGCATAAGCTACGCCGATACCGAACGTATGTCCGTTTACATTATATGATGCAAAGAGCTCCATATTATTATCAAGCGGAGTAACGGGAGCGCCGCCGATAGTGGAATTTGTTTCCCCCACTAAATTAAACCTGTCCAATTTTGCAATTGAACCGCCTGAAAAATCTTTTCTTGTTAAAAATGCACCGAAAACAAAGTTTCTGTTAGCTCTAATATTTGCCGATATGAATTCGCCTACACCGCCTTTTTCGAAATTATTCGCTACTGTCGAACCAATATCGCCCAACACAAAATTATCGTATTTACTTGACCATGCGGGGTTAAGAATTGTAAAATACGGATCGGCTATAAAACGGTTAGAACCCATAGACAAAATACGGGCGTATCCACCCGTTCTTTCAACTTTATGAAAATATTGAGCCGAATTGGACGTATATATTCCAAAAACAAGTAAGATAAGGACTACTCCCATTCCCTTCATAATCCCTCCAAAATAATCTACAAAGAACGAAAATGTTTTATATATTAGTAAGTTAAAGGACAACTTATCGGTTGTCAATTTTTTACTATAATTGTATAAAAATTTTATATTTTAATTTTATTGTGATACAGATAATATTATTCAGCGTAATATTCTCTTAATTTATTCATTATCGAAATACAAACGGGAAAGTTTAGTATAAATATTTCAGCGGGTTAATTTAAAATGTTAAAAAAAGCAGCATCTTTCATTAGTTTTTTTCTTTTAACTTTTGTATCGTTTTTGTTCATATCCAGTTTTATATCGGAACCGGTTAAAAGGGTAAAAGAAACAAAAATTGAAGAGACCTCCGGTAATAATTTTCCCCAGAATTATAAAATTGTATCCCCAAAACTCCCCAAAAAAATCAGTTTTTGCGGCGAACCCGTTCCTCTAAAAAATATTGATGTTAAAGAAAGGTTGGACAGAGAAATTATTGTTAATACATATTGGCATTCACTTTCCATACTTTCGCTTAAAAGAGCCGAACGTTGGTTTCCGGTAATTGAACCGATTCTGAAAAAGTATAATGTGCCGGACGACCTGAAATATTTGGCTCTATCGGAAAGCATGTTAACCAATACTATTTCGCCTGCAGGTGCTACGGGATTTTGGCAATTTAAAAAAGAAACCGCCAAAGAGTACGGTCTTGAAATTAATAAAGAAATAGATGAAAGATACAACGTAAAAAAAGCCACCGAAGCAGCTTGTAAATTTTTAACAGATTCTTATGAAAGATATAAAAGCTGGACATTAGCTGCGGCTTCTTTTAATTACGGGCGGTCTGCATTGGAAACACAAATGAAAAAACAAGAAACAAACAATTATTACAATTTAGTTCTGCCCGAAGAAACATCGAGATATGTTTTTAGAATTATTGCCATCAAAGAAGTTATGGAACATCCGAACAAATACGGATTTTTCTTAAAGAAAAGCGATTATTATCAACCTTACAAAACTTTTACCGCTAAAGTAAACGGAAGCGTAAAAAGCTGGGCGGAATTTGCCAGAAGCAAAGGTATAAATTATAAAATACTAAAAATGTTAAATCCTTGGTTGCGCAAGAGTTACTTAAAAAATAAACACAACAAAACTTATTTTGTAGAACTTCCCCAAAAAGGAAGCATTTACGTTATACCCGAAAGGAAAATCGATTAACTGAAATCCCCGCTTCTGCTTCTTAATAAATTTAATAATTTAAGAAAGTCGTCCGGCAGCTTCGAATCGAAATTCATTTCCTCTTTTGTAACAGGATGCGTAAAACCTAATGTTTTAGCGTGAAGCGCTTGCCTTGGCATAATTTCCAATAAATTATTTACGATCATTTTAATATTTTGGATATTGGTTCCTGCATTAATTCTTCTGCCGCCGTAAACAGGATCGCCAAAAACCGGGTGACCAATACTTGACAAATGCACTCTTATTTGATGCGTCCTGCCCGTTTTAAGTTTTAATTTTATAAGTGAAGCAAATTCAAACTCTTCCATTACCTCATAAAATGTATGCGCATGTTTTCCTCCGGATTTACTAACCGCAAACTTTTTTCTATCTGATTTACTGCGAGCAATATTTCCGGTAATTTCGCCTTTTTTATTTCCCATTCTTCCCCAACAAACAGCCCAGTATTCCCTTCGTATACTGTGATTGGCAAAATATTTCCCAAGTTTAGCGTGCGTATAATCGTCCTTGGCAACAACAAGCAAGCCCGATGTATCTTTGTCTATTCTGTGAACTAATCCGGCGCGGGTTTCTTCATCATTTAAATTACTTAAATTATCTGTATAATATAGCAAAGCATGCACCAGGGTTCCGGTATAATTACCCGGAGCTGGATGCACAACCATTCCGGCGGGTTTATTAATTACCAACAAATATTGATCTTCATAAACAATATCGAGCGGTATATTTTCGGGTTCAACCTTATCGGGACGAGGAGTGACAGGAATAACAACTTCAATTTCATCAAACGGAACAATTTGGTAATTAGCTTTTACCGTTTTGCCGTTTACCGTTACCAAATTAGCTTTAATTAATTTTTGAATTTTCGAACGCGTAGAATTTTCAATCGAATTTGCAAGAAAAATATCTATTCTTTCTTTTTTCTTGCCTTCAGGAATTTTGAATTTTAATTTCTTCTCGTTGATTATCGCCATGTTTATCGCCTAATTCCACTTGCTCATTATTTGTTTCTTCCTCCCGGTCATTTTCCTTTTTATCCCTATGAATAAAAAGCAGCATAATAACACCAATAGTAACAGCGGCATCGGCAACGTTAAAAATGGGCCATCGTTCATAAGTGTGACCAAAAATTGAAAAGTCAATAAAATCAACGCTAAAAAAATCAACAACTTTGCCGTAAAAAAGCGGAGCATAACCGTAGAAGACGCCGTAAAAAGTACGGTCAATCAAGTTACCTATTGCACCACCTAAAATTAATGCGAGAGATATTCTCAACCAAATGCTTTTATTCCTCGCTTTGTACAAGTAGTAAAGGATTCCGATACTGGCAACAATTGAAAACAGCGAAAGAAAAAGTTTAGAAACATTTCCCACATCTATACCGAATGCCATTCCCGGATTTTCCACGTACCAAATTTTGAAGAAATTACCGATTACATCAAAGCTGCTTCCGTAAGTCATACCTTTTACGTGAAGATTTAAGAAAGGAATTGAAAAACCTTTAACAAAAAGTTTAGACAGTTGGTCAGCCACAACGACTAAAAAAGATAAATAAAGAACTTTCAATTGATTCTCAATCTTAATTATCTTTTTTGCATTAATTGTTTAACTTGCACACAATGTTGGGTATGAGGCACTGCAAGTAATCTTTCTTTAGGAATCAACGGACATGTTGGGCAAAGATGTTTCGGTTCGTCAATACATTCAATACAAATACCGTAAGTTCCCTTTTCAATTCTCTGCAAAGCGTCGTCAAGGTAGCCTAAAAATTTAGTTTCGCGCTGAGCCCACAAATACAATTTTTCGCGTTCTTGAGCATCGGTTCCTTGTTCGGCCATGTGCAACGAATAAGGCGAGTTTTCATTTACGTACTGCCCTGTAGTCGGGTCCATCATTTGATCGCGTAAATTTTGCAATTGGTCAAGAATTTCCGTCCGTTTTTCAAGAATTACTTTTTTAAACATTGCAAGATCTTTTTTGCTGTATCCCTTTATTTTTCTAACTTTTTTAGTTGGAGAAATAACTTCTACCTCACGGTTTGTATTTTTACGTTTGGGTGCTTTTACAACTTTTTTACGTGATGTTGAAGTTTTGGGTGCAGCGGTTTTTTTTGCGGTTGTTTTTGCTGCGGTTGTTTTCTTAGATGCAGTTTTTTTACCGGCAGTAGATTTTTTAGCAGCGACTGTTTTTTTTGTCTTTGTATCGGACGATTTTTTTACGGTTTTCTTTTTTGTAGTTGTGCTAGTTTTTTTATCGCTTTTTTTTGCCATTTTTTTCCTCCTAAAACATTAAGATACTAAGCAACTTTTTCAATTGCAATAGTACATTCAAATTCACCTATTTTCCAGTCCTGTTTGTTGCTTAATAATTCGTTACCGAAATAAATATTATCGGACAGAATTTCGTTTTGTATATAACCGGTATGTTTTTTCAGATAATTAATAAATTTATCGTCGGCTTTTACGCTTACGTTAATTCTGTCTGTTACATCAAAGCCCAAATCTTTACGCATATTTTGAACCCTGTTAACAAATTCCCTTGCATAGCCCTCGGCAATTAAATCCTCGGTAAGTTCAGTGTCAATTGCAACGGTAATACCGTCATTCGATTCAACTACCCAGCCTTCAATTTCCGTACTGATAATTTCAATATCATCTTTTGTTAATTCAATTTCTTTTCCCTCTAAATTAAGATTTATTTTACCATTTCTTTCAAAAGTCGATATTTCATCGGGAGTCATTTCTTTAATTCTATTAGCAAGACTTTTCATTAGTTTGCCATATTTGGGTCCCAGCGATTTAAAATTAGCTTTTGCAGATTTATTTACAATATTCGAATCATCTTCAAGAACTTCAAGCTCTTTAATATTTACCTCTTCCAATATTACATCTTTCATTTTATTTACGGCATCCTTCCTGTTGTTATCAATCGCCACCATAATGCGTTTAAGCGGCTGCCTTACTTTTAAATTTGATTTAGCTCTAATCGATCTTGTTAAATACACAACTTTTTGAGCCACATCCATTCTTAAATCCAGTCCTGGGTCTCTAAACGCAGGTTGAGGGAAACCGACCAAGTGCACCGATTCAAAATCTTCAATACCGGTAAGACCATTTAAGTTTTTATAAATTTCCTCAGCTAAAAAAGGAGCAAAGGGTGAAGTAAGTTTGGCAACCGTAATTAAACATTCGTATAAAGTTTGATAAGCCGCTATTTTAGATTCGCTGATTTCAGATTTCCAAAATCTTCTTCTGTTTCTTCTTACATACCAATTGGACAGATGGTCGATTGTGAAACTTGCCACTAATCTTGCTGCTTTTGTTACGTCGTAATTATCCATATAATTTTCATATTCATCAATCATCCCGCTCAGTTTGGAAATTATCCATCTGTCTATTTCCGGTCTATTTTCGTAAGGAATTTTATCTTCTTTAAAAATAAATCCGTCGATGTTTGCATAAAGAGCAAAGAAAGAATATGTATTTATAAGAGTTCCGAAAAATTTTCTTTGAACTTCTTTAATTCCGTCTTCATCAAAAAGGGTGGTTTTCCAGGGCGGACTTGCCGTAACCAAATACCAGCGTGTAGCATCTGCACCGTATTTATCGAACAAATAAAAAGGATCTACAGTATTGCCTTTTGACTTAGACATTTTCAATCCTTTTTTATCCAATATCAATTCATTTACAATCACATTTTTATAGGCAATACTATCGAAAAGCATTGTAGCAATTGCATGCAGCGTATAGAACCAACCTCTTGTTTGGTCTATTCCTTCACAAATAAAATCTGCGGGAAAATTCCTTTCAAAAACCTCCTTATTTTCGAAAGGATAGTGCCACTGGGCAAAGGGCATTGAACCTGAATCGAACCAAACATCAATCAACTCCGGCGTTCTTGTATAAATTTTTCCGTTGCGTTCAAATTTAACTTCATCTACAAACGGTTTGTGTAAATCAATTTCCTCTTCGGGAAGATCCCGGACGGAAACTTTTTTCCCATCTCTTTCAACGTAACCTTCTTTTAATTCTTCTATGCTTCCGATAGCAAACATATCTTCATCTTTACTAATCCAAATAGGAAGAGGTGTTGCCCAAAATCTATCGCGCGAAAGAGCCCAATCTTTATTATCCTCCAACCAATTACCAAATCTTCCGCTGCCTACTTCCGGCGGATGCCAACCGATTGTTTTGTTCAACTCAACCATTCTATTTGCTACGGATGTAGTTTTAATAAACCACGATTCCCGCGCATAATAAATAACAGGCACATTATCGAAACGCCAACTGAAGGGATAAGAGTGAACAATTGTTTCTTTACGGTAAAGCTTTCCATTTTCTTTTAATTTTTTTATGATTCCAGGGTCTGCGTCTTTAACAAACATTCCTTTGAAATCTGTAACTTCATCGGTAAATTTTCCGCCTCGGGTAACCGGCTGCAAAAAAGGGAGTCCGTATTTTTTGGAAACTTCGTAATCGTCGGCTCCGAATGCGGGAGCCATATGAACAATTCCGGAACCGTCTTCCACGCTAACAAAGTCAGCTTCCACAACATAAAAAGCATCTTTATCCACATCCACGTAATCAAACAGCCTTTTATAATGTTGCCCGGCTAAATCCTTGCTTTTATAATGATCAACTATTTCATAGTCTTGCGTAATTACAGACAAACGATCTTTTGCAAGGATAAGATATTCGTTATCAATTTTAATTTTAACATAATCTATATTGGGACCAACCGCCAAAGCCACATTGGAAATAAGCGTCCAAGGAGTTGTAGTCCAAACAAGAAAATATGTTTTGCCCTCTTTTGTCAGTTCAGATTCGGTTAATTCCATTAACACATAAACCGACGGGTCTTTAGTTTCTTTATAACCGAGCGCAAGTTCGTGAGAGGAAAGGACGGTTTCCGAGCGGGGGCATTGGGGAACAATTTTATAATCTTTGAAAATCAAACCTTTATCGAATAAAGTTTTCAAAGCCCACCAAACAGATTCGATGTATGAGTTATCGCAAGTTATGTAAGCTTCATCCAGATTAATCCAATAACCCATACGGGTAGTCATTTTCTCCCACAAATCTTTGTAAGTGAACACGGATTGACGGCAAGCGGCATTATATTTAGCAACGCCGAATTCCGGAATTTCACTTTTATTTTTTATACCTAACGCCTTTTCAACTTCAATTTCCACTGGCAAACCATGAGTATCCCACCCGGCTTTTCTTTGTACCCTGTAACCTTGTAATGTTTTATATCTGCAAACCAAATCTTTTAACGTTCGCGCCATAACATGATGAATACCCGGCCTGCCGTTTGCCGTAGGCGGTCCTTCGTAAAATGTGAAAGGTTTGTCTACGGGTCTTGATGACACACTTTTCTCAAATATTTGTTTTTCTTCCCAATATTTCAGAATTTCTTCTTCAATTTCCGGATAATTTAAATTTGAATCATATTGCTTAAACTTCATATCAACGTTTCACAATTTATTTTAGAAATATTTATTCGTTTTTGTCTTCGTATTTTTTTATTAAATCTTTTTCAATTTGAATTAATTCTTTTAATTGCCGTTCGATATTATTCCTTGTTTCAATAATTTCATTTGCTTGTTTCTTAGCATCTAGCACAATATTTCCGGCATTAATCTTTGCCTCTTCTACAATTAACTCGGCTTCTTTTTTAGAATTTTCCAACACATCAACCGCATTGGATTTTTCAGATTTCAGTCTTTCAACTTCCCTTTGCAGTAGAATTACATTTGATATTGCCATTCCGAAAACGCCCATTAGTCCAATTGTAACATTTCTTAAACTGTAAAGGATGAGCGATTCGCTTAACAATTCGTTTGGTCCGAAGTAATCGTTAAAAAAAGAAACAAGAAAAATACTAAAAACCGTTGTTGCAATAATAACGGCAAAAACAATTTTCCCGCCGTGTTCCCAGCCGAGAGAAATATTAATTATCCACCCGGTAGCAAAAGCAAAAATAGAAATAACAAACCAAACGGAAAAATTAACCGATGCGCCTTCAAAAATGTCCGTGCCTAAAAAATTTGTTGTAAACATCAAAACAGCAAGCAGGGCGGGACCCAAATAATATACTTTTTTATTTTGCATCAAAGTTTTTTAATAACCTCTTTCATTATTGTTGTCATTTTCGGTTCGGCTTCCATAGCCGTAGCTATAATTTCCTTTACATCAACAGGTTTAAGGGATTCGGGAAAACATTCGTCTGTAATAATACTTACGCCTAAAACTTTCATTCCCATGTGGTTTGCAACTATGTTTTCGGGAATTGTGGACATTCCAACCACATCTGCGCCTATTGCCCGGAGGAAACGGTATTCAGCTCTAGTTTCCAAATTTGGTCCCGGAACAGCTACGTAAACTCCTTTTTGAATTTTTATTTTATTTTCCAGCGCCACTTGCTCGGCTAAATTAATCAATTCATTATTATACGGTTCGCTCATGTCGGGGAAACGAGGTCCTAATTCATCTTCGTTTTTACCAATTAGCGGATTGTCACCGAGAAGGTTAATATGATCGACCATAATCATTACATCTCCTCTTTTAAATAAAGGATTCATTCCGCCGCAAGCATTCGATACCAGCAAAGTTTCAACGCCCAGAAATTTCATTACTCTAACCGGATACGTAATTTGCTGCATAGAATAACCTTCGTAATAATGGAAACGGCCTTGCATGGCAACAACATTATGGTTATTGATTTTTCCGAAAATCAGTTTCCCGCTATGAGATTCTACGGTTGATAAAGGGAAATGCGGTAAATCGGCATAATCGATCTCAAGTTCTTTCTCAATTTCTTCAACCAATCCGCCTAAACCTGTTCCTAAAATAATTCCAACAGGATAAGTTTTATTCGTTTTTTTTCTAATTACCTCTAATGTTTCGTTAATTTTTGTTAACAATTCACTCATATCAATTTCTCCATTATATCGTCAATATTTATTTGAGTGTTTTCTATTTCAATATTCTCGTCTCTTTTTGCAGTGTTATCAACAGCTTTGGGTTCCGGATTTTTTTCCACTTTTAATTCCAAAAGTTCAATTTGGGTTTCTATCATGGCTTTTAACCTGGCAATCAACAATTCTTTTTCTTCTTTTAATATTGAAACGGAATCCCGGATAAATTTAGCATATTCATTCGCTTTATTAATAATTTGTTCACTTTTAAATTCGGCTTCTTTAATCATAAGCGCAGTTTGTTTTTTCGTATCTTCAATTGTTTTGCTTGATGATTCTTGAGCTTTTATTAATGTTTTCTGAAGGTTTTTTTCGATTTTTTTAAATTCGGTCAATCTATTTTTTAATTCTTTTTTATCTTCCTTTAATTGTTCATTTTCGGAAGCTAATTTTTCGAATTCAGCGGCTAATTTTTCAAGGAACGTTTTAACTTGATCTTTGTTATAACCTCGCAAAGAAAGATCAAATTCCTGACTTTTAATTCCAAATGATGTAAATTTCATATTGTTAACCTTGGTAATTTCTTTCACCGAATAAAGCCGTGCCAATTCTAATCATTGTAGCTCCTTCTTCAATAGCAATTTTATAATCATTCGTCATTCCCATAGACAATTCCGTCAAATTAAAACCTTCTTTATTTAATTTTTCTTTTAAGCTTCTTAATTTAATAAAACAATTTCTTAAAATCTTTTCTTCGCCGGTGTAAGGCGCCATTGTCATCAATCCAACAAGATTCAAGTTTTCTGCATTTGCACAAAACAGTGCGGTTTCCATTATTTCGCTTTCGTCTATCAAACCAAATTTGGAAGCCTCTAACGATGTATTTATTTCGAGCAAGATTTTCTGTTTTTTTTCTATTTTCAATGCTCTTTTATTTATTTCTTTAGCTAATTTAATTGAATCGACCGCATGTATATATTCCGCAACGGGAACGACATCTTTTACTTTATTAGTTTGCAAATGTCCAATAAAATGCCATGTAATATCATTGGTAATTTGAGCAACTTTACTTTTTAATTCTTGCGCTTTATTTTCGCCAAAATCTTTTAATCCAAGTTGAATTGCTTCTCTGATAACATCAACTGGTTTTGTTTTGGAAACCGCAACCAGCCGGACGGTAGATGAATCCCTGCCGGCATTTTTACAAGCTTGATTGATGTTTTCTATAATATTCAGATAATTTTCTTTTATCATTTCACAAAATTAAAGAAAAGGAATGTATTTTTTTTATCATGAAAAATCAAATTTAAATTAAAATCAAGACAAAATAAAAGGGGCATAATTCGCCCCCTTAATTAAACCGGTTTTGTATATAATTTTAACTGCAACCTGTTGTTGCTCCACAAGTTTCGCATTTTAAGCATGTTCCGTTTCTAACCATTGTTATACTACCGCATTCGGGACAAATATCTCCCGTGTAACCTTTAATTCTGGCTTCTTGAACCAAGTTGAGCATTCCGTTCGATTTTTGTTTTGCTCTAACTTTATGTCCGTTACCGTTTGTTTTAGTGGAAGGTTTAACGTCGTTTTTATCCAGTTGAATCAATTTTTCGCTTACAATTTCTTCGCTTTCAAAATCGGGGTCAGCTATTCTAACACTCATACTTGATGTATCCAAATCTTCGTCGGTAACGTGGGCTAAATCATTTCTTCCCAGATAAGATACGGCTAATTCCCGGAAGATATAATCGATTACGGAAGTAGCCATTTTGATTCGTTTATTACCGACCACAATACCACTCGGTTCGAATTTTGTAAACACGAATGCGTCTACAAATTCTTCTAAGGGAACGCCATGCTGCAAACCTAGCGAAATTGCAATAGCGAAACTGTTAAGCAGACTTCGGAATGCGGCGCCTTCTTTGTGCATATCCAAAAATATTTCACCTAATTGACCGTTTTCGTATTCGCCGGTTCTGATATAAACCGTTTGACCGTTTATTTTAGCTTTTTGTGTGTACCCTCCGCGTCTATCGGGCAATCTTCTTCGTTTGGCTATATATCTGTGAATTATTCTTTCAGCGACTTTAATAATTTCACTTTTTTCTTCGGCTTCTTCAACTTCTTCGAAGTCTTCGTCGGAAACCGAATTCAACGGTTGCGACAGTTTGGAACCGTCGCGGTATAAAGCATTAGCCTTCAACCCGAGTTTCCATGATTCCAGGTATGCGTTTTTAATGTCTTCAATTGTAGCTTCGCCCGGGAAATTAATTGTTTTGGAAATCGCTCCGGATATAAACGGTTGGGCTGCTGCCATCATATGAATATGAGCTTGAGGGCGTATAAATCTGGTTCCGATTTTACCGCATTTGTTAGCTGTATCAAAAACCGGGTAATGTTCATGTTTTAAGAACGGAGCGCCTTCAATTGTCATTGTTCCGCAAACATAGTCATTTGCTTTGGATATTTCTTCCTTGGTAAACCCGATTGCTTCCAAAAGATTTAAATTAACATCCTCTAATTGTTCATCGGTTAATTTTAATGTATTTCTGCAAAAATCCTCACCAAGGGTGTAAACATTGAAAGCGAAATTTAATTCAAACACCGAAGGAAGCATTTGCTCGATTTTGTTAATTATCTCATCGGTAAATCCTTTTGCTTTTAACGATTCGGAATTAATATAAGGGCATCCAACCAAAGTCCCGTTTCCTTTGGCATAATTAACAATTTCGGTTATTTGTTCGTTATTATAACCCAGCTTTTTTAACGCAGGCGGAATGGATTGATTAATAATTTTAAAATATCCGCCGCCGGCTAATTTTTTAAATTTTACAAGAGAGAAATCCGGCTCAATTCCGGTTGTATCGCAATCCATTACCAAACCGATTGTACCTGTAGGAGCTATTGCGGTAACTTGCGCGTTTCTAAATCCGTATTTTCTGCCTAAATCATAAGCCAAGTCGGAATCTTCTTTGGCGGCTTTTAGCAAATCCGACGAACAGTGCTGCGGATTAATACCCATTGGATAGATAGTTAATCCCTCATATTCTTCAAGCGGAACATTATAAGCAGCCCTTTTATGATTTCTAATTACTCTCAGCATTGAATTTTTATTCATTTCGTATTTAGAAAATGTTCCTAACTGTTTAGCCATTTCAGCCGATGTTGCGTAAGCTCTCATGTGCATAATTGCGGTAATTGCTCCTGTTATTGCAAGAGCTTCATCACTATCGTAAGGAATTCCCTGTCTCATCAATAATGAACCTAAATTAGCATAACCCAATCCCAAAGTTCTGAAATCATAACTATTCTGAGCTACTTCTTTGCTGGGATATTGAGCCATCAGAACGCTTATTTCCAAAACGATTGTCCAAAGGCGCGTTGCATGCCTGAATTGTTTTATTTTAAATACTTCTTTTTCAACATCATAATATTTAACCAGGTTTAACGATGCCAAATTACAAGCCGTATTATCTAAAAACATATATTCGCTACAAGGATTTGACGCTCTTATCGGTCCGCTTTCGGGACAGGTATGCCATTCATTTATTGTAGAATGGAATTGCAATCCGGGATCTGCCGATGACCATGCGGCATAACCAATTTGTTCCCAAAGGTCTCTGGCTTTTAATACTTTCGATGGTTTCGGTTCTCTGTTTTCTTTTTTTGCATTATCTAATTCGGTTCTCCAATATAAATTCCAATTGCTATCGTTTACCACAGCTTCCATAAATTCATTAGTAACTCTAACGGAATTATTTGCGTTTTGACCCGAGACAGTTGCGTAAGCTTCGGAATTCCAATCGACGTCATAAACCGGAAATTCAATGGATTTAAAGCCCAACTTTGCCAATTGAATTACACGTTCGATGTAATTTTCGGGAATCATTGCGCGGCGCGCCATCAAGATAGCTTGTTTTAATTTTTTATTTGTTTTCCTATTAAATCTATCGTTTTCCGGATGTTCGGCATAACATGCTTGCATAATTCTATTTAAGTAGAGATTGCATAATTTTGAACCTGCTACTAACGCAGCAACTTTTTGTTCTTCAACATTTTTCCAGTTTATATATTCTTCAATGTCAGGATGGTCAATATCAAGAGTCACCATTTTAGCTGCGCGTCTTGTAGTACCGCCCGATTTAATAGCCCCGGCTGAACGGTCGCCTATTTTTAAGAAAGACATAAGTCCGGAAGATTTTCCGCCTCCGCTAAGCGGTTCTTGAGCTCCTCTTATATTTGAAAAATTGGATCCGGTACCGGAGCCGTATTTAAAAAGACGGGCTTCTCTAATCCACAGGTCCATTATTCCGCCTTCGTTTACCAGATCATCGTTTACGGATTGTATAAAGCAAGCATGAGGCTGAGGATGCGTATAAGCGTCTTCGGATTTTTTAAGTTGTCCGGTTTTATAATCTACATAATAATGACCTTGTGAAGGACCGTTTATTCCGTAAGCCCAATTAAGCCCGGTATTAAACCATTGCGGACTATTAGGAGCGGCGAATTGATTAGCCAACATATAAACCAGCTCACTGTAAAATGCCAAAGCATCTTCCTCGGTATCAAAATAACCCGCATTCCAACCCCAATACGTCCACGTACCTGCCAAACGGTGAAAAACTTGTCGCGAATCGGTTTCGGAAGAATACCTTTCTTTTTCCGGAAGATCATTCAACCGTTCTAAATCAGCTTCCGATTTTTGCAACCATTTAGGCACGTTTTTTTCTTTAATTTTCTTTAATAGCTTTGGAACCCCCGCCTTTCTAAAATATTTTTGTGCAATAATATCGGTAGCTACTTGCGACCAACTTTTCGGAACGATAACATCTTCCATTTTAAATACTACGGTTCCGTCAGGATTTTTAATTTCCGATGTTCTTTTCACAAATTCAACTTTTTCTAAAGGATCTTGACCGGATTTAGTAAAAAGACGGGATATTTTCATCTTTACCTCATGAGTTTTGGGTTAAAAAATAAACAATTAACATGAACGAAACTAAGCTTGCTAAGAGGGACATCCCGTTTTGTAAGCTTGTTTTGGGACGACAAATTTAATCATTTACCTGAAAAAATCAAAAATAAAATTAATTAAATAATCACATTGATTTATTTTCTACAAAAAATAATCAAAAACGCAATTTTTAAATTGATTTTTTTTGATGCAAACTAACACGTTTTGAAATGAATTCCTGAAAATTTCCTGATTCTTTATTTAATACAAAATTATTAACTTCAAAAAGTAATAAAATACACAAAAGAATTTTATGTAAATCAATACAAATAATAATTAATCATGTAAAAGTGTAAAGTTTGTTACTTTTTAATAAAACAGATTATGTGTATTTTAGCTGTCAATTATTAATAAATTTCGAGGATTTTATGCAATATAAAAGATCGGCGGGTATATTATTGCACCCAACATCGTTACCTGGCAAATACGGAATTGGAGATATTGGTGAAAATGCATTTAAATTCGTAGATTTCTTAAAAAACTCCGGGCAGCGGTTATGGCAAGTGTTTCCTCTTGGTCCCACCGGTTACGGCGATTCTCCCTATCAATGTTTTTCCGCCTTTGCCGGCAACCCGCTTTTAATTAGTTTGGAACTGTTGGAAGAAGACGGTTTGCTCACAAGTTCGGATTTACAAAATTTACCCGGGTTCGATCCTCATAAAATTGATTTTGGACAACTAATCCCTCTGAAAAACAACCTCCTAAAAAAAGCTTTCGAAAATTATAAAGCTCACGGAAAAAATTTATGGAAAGAATGCGGAAAATTCTGCGAACAAAATGAATTTTGGCTGGAAGATTATGCTTTGTTTATGGCACTAAAAGAATTTCACGGGGGAAAATCATGGAATAATTGGGAAAAAGAATTCGCATTTCGAAATTCAGACGCATTATCCAAATGGAAAGAAGAACATGAAGACACAATTAATTTTCATAGATTTTTACAGTTTACTTTTTTTACTCAGTGGCGAAGTTTAAAAAAATATGCAAATGAAAAGGATATTCAAATTATAGGCGATTTACCTATTTTTATTGCTTACGACAGTGCAGACCTTTGGGCAAACAAAGAATTATTTTCAGTTGACGAAAACGGAAAATTAGAAACCGTTGCCGGCGTTCCACCCGATTATTTTAGTCCGACCGGTCAACTTTGGGGTAACCCTTTATACCGTTGGGAATTAATGAAAAAAGATAATTTCGATTGGTGGAAAAAACGTTTACGTAAAATGTACGAATTTGTGGATATTGTAAGAATCGACCACTTCAGAGGTCTTGATGCTTTTTATGAAATTCCGGGAAATGCAAAAACCGCCGAACACGGCAAGTGGGTAAAAGCTCCGGGAAATGAATTATTTGAGGAAATTCAAAAAGATTTGGGAGATGTTCCAATTTTGGCTGAAGACCTTGGTATTATTACCCAAAGCGTTGTGCAATTAAGAGACCGTTTCGGCTTTCCCGGAATGAAAATTTTACAATTTGCTTTCGGTGAAAACGGAGATAAAAATTTTCTTCCGCATAACCATATTAAAAATTGTGTTGTATATACCGGAACCCACGATAACGACACTACAAGGGCATTTTTCGAAAACGAAAAAAAATCCCGCAGCGGAATTTTTGAATGGACTCAAAAATATTTGAATTATTTCGGGGAAGATATGTGCTCGGAATTAATTCACACCGCTTACCAATCGGTTGCAAACTTGGTAATCATTCCCATGCAAGATATTTTAAATTTAGGAACGGAAGCCAGAATGAACTTTCCGGGCAGACCTGGCGGAAATTGGACGTGGCGGTTTTCATGGGATCAAATTTCTGAAACTTTAAGCAAAAAGTATAAAGAGATGACAGAATTTTACGAACGCCCACCGAAAAAAGAAAATACATATCACGAAGAAATTTTAGTTGAAAAGGATTAATAAAAATGTTTGACTATATTAAAAATATTTTAACCCATCCGGCTGATAATAATACCGGCAATGATTCAAATACAAAAAAAGTACAAATTGCTACTTGCGCATTATTTTTAGAAGTTGCTAATGCAGACGATAATTTCGATCCAAGAGAAAAACAACACATTATTTCCGTTATGGAAAAAACTTTTAACTTAAGCGCCGAAGATGTGAAAGAGCTTTTACAACTTGCAAACGAATCGATGCAGAACAGTGTTAGCATTTATGAATATACGGATGTGATAAACCGGAATTTCACTTATGATGAAAAATACAAAATACTTGAAAACCTTTGGCGGTTGGTTCTTGTTGATAATAACCTGGATAAATACGAAGAATACCTCCTGAGGAAAATAACCAACAATTTAAATTTGGATCATAAAGATTTTATTGCCGCTAAATTAAAAGTTAAAGAAGAATTAAATATAAAGAACTAAATAGTTTAAGCTAAGGCTGTTTTAACCGGTGCGAAGTATTTGCCGATTCAACAGCCTTATAAAAATCATCAACTCATTAAAGCGGCAATAGCAGAAACGTTCACAATATCTTCCACACTGCATCCCCGGCTTAAATCGAATAGCGGTTTTTTAAGTCCCTGCACAATAGGACCAACCGCTTCGGCGCCGCCCAATCGTTGGGCAATTTTATACCCGATGTTACCGGCGTTCAAATCGGGAAAGATTAAAACATTGGCACGACCGGCAACCTCGCTTCCGGGAGCTTTTTTCTGCCCTACCGAATCAACAATTGCGGAATCAAATTGCAATTCACCGTCAACTTTAATATCCGGTCTTTTACTTTGAACAATTTCGGTTGCTTCAATTACTTTATCCACTAATTCATGCTTTGCGCTGCCTTTAGTCGAAAATGAAAGCATAGCAACGTAAGGATCTTCGTCCGTTAATTTTTTATGATTATCGGCTGTAGAAATAGCTATATCGGCAAGTTGCGCCGCATCGGGATTAGGAACAACGGCACAATCGGCAAAGCTATAAGTATTTTCCGGATAAATCATTAAAAAGAAACTTGAAACTATCGAAATACCTTCGGGCATTCCAACACACTGAATAGCCGCCCTTAAAACGTCTGCAGTGGGCGAAGCAGAACCTGCCACGCTTGCGTCTGCCATGTTTTCCCTCACCATCATTGCACCGAAAAACAAATCCCGTTTTAGTGTTTCCCTTGCTTCTTCAATTGTAATTCCTTTGTGCTTACGAAGATTAAAAAAGATATTTGAAAACTCTGAAAGTTTTTCAGACTTTTCAGGATCAACTATTCTTACTCCGGTTAAATCAACATTAATTTTTTCAGCTGATTCAAATATCGAATCTTGATTTCCGAGTAAAATAACTTTTGTAATCCCATTCGATTCCAATTTTTCAGCTGCTTTTAATACCCTTTCGTCATGCGATTCGGGTAAAACAATAGTTTTTTTCTTTTTTGAAGCGCTTTGTTTTATTTTTTCCAATAATTGTAACTCGCTCATTTTGTTCCTCGGTTTTTATTGATTAACTATTTAAGGATATTCATATCGTAAAAATAATTAATTTATTCCATCTTATGAATTTTCTTTGTAATTATATTATATTTGAAAAAATTATAATAAAATTTAATTCTCATGTCCGTATTCGATATCTCGTCTAAAAATATTGTAAAGTTGGTTCTAATTCTATTATTTATTGCTGCAATTTTATACGCCGGTTTTTTATTTTTCGATTTATTGGTGATGCTTACCATTTCCCTGTTGATTGCCTTAATTTTTAATCCCGCAGTCAGTTGGTTGGAAAGGTTTAGTATGCCAAGACTATTGGCTGTTATTTCGGTATTCTTAATAACTACCGTCGTTATCTTTTTCTCACTTTCGGTTATAATTCCAAAAATAATTTATCAGATGAACGCAATATCAAGCAGTCTGGATAAAGAAAACATAACGACATTTATGAAAGGAATTGAACAGCAACTGAATACATATCTTCCGTTTATAGATTCTAAAAATTTAATAACCAAAATTAATGAAGTTGCATCATCGTTTTTGTTGGGTTCCATTAATAATTTAAGCGATATTCTTACAAGCATATTTTCTGTTCTGGCAATTTCGATTATTGTTCCTTTTATGACGTTCTTTTTGCTAAAGGATAAAGAAAAAATAATAAAAGGGCTCATAAACCTTATGCCTAACAAATATTTTGAAATGTCATATTGGATTATCAAGAAAATCGGCACTCAATTAGGAAGATACGTTAGAGGTTGGATTTTAGACGCAACGTTCGTCGGTTTTTCCATTGCAATAGGATTAACCATACTTGGAATAAAAAATTCTATTTTTATCGGATTAATTGCAGGAGTCGGACATTTAATTCCATACTTCGGACCTGTAATAGGCGGAATACCGGCAATTACAATTTCATTATTGCAATTCGGGGATTTTTCCCGGTTCCCGAGTATTGCCATTTTATTTTTAATTATTTACTCGTTTGATAACGGTTACGTGCAGCCAAAATTATTTTCGATGGCAACGGATTTTCATCCTTTATTAATTATAATTTTAATTTTATTAGGCGGGCAATTATTAGGCGTTTTGGGAATGTTAATTGCAGTTCCCACCGCAACCGTAATAAAAACGGCGTCAAAAGAAATCTATCTTGCTTTTAGAAACTACCGAATAATAAAAATTTAATTTAGTTTATTTCGAATGTCATTTTATTCTTTAAAATTTCTCACTAATTTTATTTTTATTTAACCCAATTTTCTAATGAGGTACTTTTATGGAAATTCAATTTATCGGAGCTGCAAGAACCGTTACAGGTTCAATGCATTACGTAAAGGCAAACGGAGTAAAATTTTTAGTGGATTGCGGTCTTTATCAAGGAAAAAGAAAACAAGCTTTTGAAATAAATAGAAATTTCGATTTTTTCGATCCCGCCGAAATTGACTTTGTAATTTTAACTCACGCGCATATAGATCATTCTGGAAATCTACCCTCGCTTGTAAAAAAAGGATTCGAAGGTAATATTTACACTACGTTTGCTTCCCGCGATTTATCCAATATTATGTTAAGGGACAGCGCTCATATTCAAGAAAAAGATGTGGAATATGTTAATAAACGAAGAGAAAAAAGAGGACAAAAACTGTTCGAACCTCTTTATACACAAGCTGATGTAAGAGATGCGATGGATCTTTTCGTGGGAGTAAATTACCATAGGGAAATTGAAATAGGCCCGAACATTAAAATGACGTTTGCCGACGCCGGACATATTCTCGGTTCGGCAGTTACATATTTAACAATTAATGAAAAAGGTAAACTTTTACACATCGGTTTTTCCGGAGATTTAGGCAGACCCAATTTACCCATTTTACGCGATCCCGAAAAAATACCCGATGTCGATTATTTTATTTCAGAAAGTACATACGGAGGAAGATACCACGACAATCCTACCGATTCTGAAAAACACCTTACCGAAGTCGTTAGAAAAGCTATTAACCGCAAAGCCAAAGTTATTATTCCCGCATTCAGCGTAGGAAGAACGCAAGAGTTGGTTTACGCTCTTCACAGAATATTCGAAAATAAATTAGCGGATCGAATTCCCGTTTACGTTGATAGTCCCCTTTCAGTAAATGCAACGGACGTTTTCAGACTGCATCCCGAATGTTTTGACGACGAAACAGCAGAATTTTTAATTAAAAACGAAGATCCTTTCGGATTCAATAAACTCACTTATATACGTGACGTAGCGGATTCGAAAAAATTAAACGACTTAAACGGACCGCTAATTATTATTTCAAGTTCCGGAATGGCGGAATCCGGAAGAATTTTACATCACTTGAAAAATAATATCGAAGATCCCAACAACATCATACTAATTGTAGGTTATGCCGCTCAGCATACTTTGGCAAGAAGAATAATTGAAAAAAGCGACTATGTAAAAATTTTCGGCGATACTTATAAATTAAATGCAGAAGTAATTGTTTTGAATTCCTTTAGCGCACATGCCGATGCAAACGAGTTGATCGACTATTGTAACCAATTCGATAAGAGTAGAATGCAGAATATTTTTCTTGTTCACGGCGATTATGATCAACAGGAGATTTTCAAATCCAGATTGTTAGCTAACAATTTTAAAAAGGTAACAATTCCCGAACGCGGAGATGTGTTCAATATCTAAATATTTAATTTTTATTTCTTTAATTACTTTGATTAGTTGTAAAAGAGATTTGGTTACCGAAGTTGTTAACGACGGAATTCCTCCAAATATTCCCGTGGGATTGACTGTTGTTTTTGCCGTTGACGGAGAAGTAAAAATAGAATGGCAAAGAAATAACGAAGCCGGCATTGACGGCTATAATATTTACAAGGCAATAAACGATACAATGAATTTTTTAAAAACCGGATTTACAAAAGATAACTTTTTCTATGACGATTCTTTGGAATATGACACAACATATTTTTACAGAGTTACCGCAACGGATATTTTCGGACTTGAGAGTAAACCGAGCATAATTGTAAGCGCCAAACCGGTTAATAAATACAAACCTCTCAGAGTGCGCGAACCCGAAATAAACGCAAGAAATTGGACGGATACTATTAAGATAGTTTTAAACTGGAAACCCTCGGGAGAAACGGACATTAAAAATTATCTTATCTACCGTTCGGATAAACCGGGGTTTGATATTTCTTCAAAAACCCTGCTGGATTCTTCGGTTTCGTTTACATATTCAGATACAACAAATATTAAAATATTAAAGCAATACTTTTATAAAATTGTAGCCCAGGATAAAGGAGGGCTTACCAGCCGTTCCTCGGCGGAATTAACCGATAAAGTTTTAGACAAACCTCTTCCGGTTTTCCCCGCTCCGAACGATACGGTGGATTATTTTGGCGAATTTAAAATTAAAACCGCCGGTGCGGCAGCGCGGTATAAATTGATTGTTAAAACAAATCCGTTTACGGGAACAATATTCGAAAAAGATTTTTCCTCAAATCTGGGTCACACGCAAATTTCCGTTCCAGCGAGCAACCTTGTAATGGATACGTATAAAACTTATTATTGGCAGATTTTTACTTTTACGGTTAACGATTTCAACCCAAACAGTATAAGCGAGCTTTCAAAATTTACAATAATACACAAACAATAAGCTACTTTGAGATTTCTCAAGTTAAATATTGTATTATTACTTATATTACCGCTTACCGGTTACGCTCAAATTTCCAACGACAGTTTAAATTTTCTTACAAGTAATTTTAATGACAGGGTAATTAATTCTAATTTACAGAAACAACTCAATACCACCAATCTAAATAGTTCAATATCATACTTTCATAATTCAAGTAATTATTTTTTAGGAATATCCGAGCATTATCTTTCCACTGTTATCAAATCGGGGACAAAAAATATTAGAGACGAGCAAAATTTGTCTCTCTTGGGAGAATATTTGATTTCGCAAAAGTTAAAAATTGGACTGCTAACGCAAAACAATATTTATTCCGATAACAGAAAAATTGCATTAAACGAGGCAACCCTTTTTACATCCTCGGTATTCACTAAATATTCTCCTTTGAAAAATCTTAAGATTATTCCTTTCGGAGGTTATTCGATAAACAAACAAGTGGGCGAAGACGATCGCGGTTTTTTATACGGTGCTGAAGCGGTTTTGCAAAAAACAAAATATAACAATTTTCAAATTGAATCCGTTTTAAAATTACACAACGAAGATATTTCACCGCGTAAAAACACATTGCGGTTTTTAGGTATCAGAATTGCAAACAAATTTGAAGATATGTTTTCCAACAACATTTCCGCCAATTTTTCAGAGGTAAGAAAAGATTTTTATTTTTCCGCCGATTCTTTATTACAAAAAAGCTTTAACATAACGCATAATATTCAAAGCAGAATTGAGCGGAATTATTTGATTGAAGATAAACTAAGGTATGCTTC
>JALSTI010000308.1 GCA_026983795.1 Melioribacteraceae bacterium | reverse complement strand
ATGTAGTTCCGGCTCTTCCCGTACCTGTTATAATTACATGCTTTCTTTTAGCTTCCATGATGCCCAATTTGCTTAGACTCATTTAATTATTTGAACAAAATAATCAATTTCTTTTTGAGAAAAAAACTTTGTTATGATAGTAATAATTGATAATGCAATTAAACTACCGGTCAAATAAACTACAAGATGAAAATTTGAGAGAATATACATGCTCAAAATCAATAGAATTGACCAAGATATTTGTTTGCTTTTTAAAAAATTCAATGTGTTTTTACTCTTTCTTATCAGAATGAATGTATAAATAAATCCGGTTATTGCTGCCACAAGTTTGGCAATTGCGGCGCCTTCATAGGATAATAAAGGAATTAATGTTAAATCAACAATGACGTTTACAAAAACAAGCAATACTGCATAAAAGAAATTTCTTTTTTGTTTTTTATCCGCAGTAAAAACTGACAACGAGAAAAAATTCAAGAACATAAAAATTTGTGATATAAAAAGTATGATTGTCGTCCGGCCGGCTACAATATATTTTCCCCCGAATACCAAACTTATAAGCTCTTCCGCTTTAAAAGCAAAAATAACAGCTATAGCCACTGATAAAAAGAATAACGCTTTATAAACACTTTTAATTAAAATTTCCCTTTTTATTTCTTTCCTAATTAATATTGGAAAAACCGTTGTAACCATGGCATTCGGAATAAGGTTAAGTGGCAGAACCAATCGTATAGCAGATGAATATATTCCTGTTGCATAACTATTACTGATTTCTTTCAAAAGAAGAATGTCCATTTGTTGAAAAAGTGACATAAACAGCACAAAACCGGCTAAAGGCGCCGATTCTTTCATTAGCCATTTTGCGTTTTTCAGTGTAGGATGAAATTTAACATTGTATTTTTTTACTAAATAAATTAGCAATATTATGAATCCAGGAAGATTTGAAAAAACATAAGCTATGGTTAAATACAACAATCCCCCTTTCACAAGCGGCATAATTATTACAGCCAATAAAAATACCAGTGAATCCAAAACGGATAAAATGGAGGGAGTTGACATCGCTAATTTAACTTTGAAAGGGATGGCGAATAAATCTCTAAAATTTGCCATTTTTGCAGAAAATATAATGCTCAACATCAGAATATTAAACAAAATAATTTGCTGCGAACTTAAATTTTGAATAATTAAATATGTATTTGCAAGAACTTGAATTATTATGAATGCAACCAGTCTGATTCCAATTGCCGTATTAAGAAAATTGTATTTTTTATCACTATCCGAAGATTCACGGAAAACAATAGGACTGATTCCTAGATCAATAAGTTTAGATAAAATTCCTACAATAGCCAAAAGAAGAGAAAAATTCCCGAAATTTTCAACCGTTAGATATCTGGCAATCAAACCAAAAGAAACAAGATTGAAAAGCAATCCCAAAGCTTGACTTCCGGAAATAGAGAGAAAATTCGCAGAAACTTTTTTAGGGGAAGTGTCCATTAAAACCTAAATCAACTTCATTCTAAACCACTTATTCCTCTCATTAAAAACAGAGAGCTTTTCTAAAAACGGAACAATTAAAAGTAGGAGTATAAAATATATATACCACACGCCAAATCTTGTAACTGTTAAAAAGAATGAAAATATTAATATAGTAAATATTTGAATCAAAACAATTAAACTAACAAGGGAACCTTTCTCAAAAAAGCTTATCCAGAATTTGGTTGCCAAAAGTCCAAGCAAATAGGGCATTAACAAAATGCCAAAAATTCCGAAATCGGCATGCATTTCTCTTAAATAGGTCCCGGAGTTTGTCCATACCGGAATATAGTAACCTTTATGATAAAACCTCATTTTTTTATTAATCATACCCAATTTTGTCAATAAATTATACACAGGTTGAAATGTATATTGTGCAAAAGCGGATTGTTCGGCTTCCAACTCCAAATACTTATTAAAAACTCCCAAGTGTGCACTTAAATAAAGATAAATTGATGGTGAAATGAGTAAATTTTCTTTATAGCTGCTCAAAGCTCTTGATGTTCCAGAAAAAGTTTCAACAGTTCCACGAAAAGCTCTCATAAATGCGGAACTGGCAATAAATATTCCCAATATCAATAACAAAGCAACAACATTCCTAAAAACTTTTTTCTCTTGTTTTCCGAAGTGATAAGCATAAAAACTTTTAAATACAAAATAAGTTGAAATAAACAATATAACAGCCAATAAAATATTTGATCGACCAACATTTGCTAATTCTTTTATAAATACGGCTATTAACGGTAAAAATGTTAGAAATGTAAACTTATTCTTATAGGCGGTATATATTGCCGAAAGAAATACCGCAACGTAAGAAAAAGTATGAATGTAAGGTATTACACCTTTTATCTTACCCTCTACCCTCAATCTGTAGATTTCAGGGGCTTTTAATAAAACACCTAAAAGGCTACCGTATTTGTTTATTAATACAAACCAATGCTGAAAAGCTGATATGAATCCAATTATGGAAAAAACTATTATTGCATATTTTATAACAATTCCATCATCAGAAAATATTTGGACTTTTTCTAATTTATGAGTTTTAATATTCAATTTAGCATCAAGAAAGTTTTTTGACATAAAATATGTTACACTTCCAAGCAACATAGATAAATAAGCACCGGCAATGAACAACCATGTTTCCATTCTTAAATCATCGTACCTTATTAATTTTAGATAATACAAGTTGATCATTCCATACCAAATCGCGGTATAAACTGTTAACGGATTAAAATATCGCTTAAATATATATTTACCGAGAAGAATACCTGGTAAAGCAAAAATTATAAGAATTAAAAATATCATTTTACAAACTTCATCTTATATCTTTTAGCAATTCTCTCGTAAAATCTTTTCTCTTTTTCTTCAAGCGGATTGTTAAATTGCGTTCTGTTGATTGCTTCTTCACCACGGAAAACGAAAAGGATGAATATAAATGAGAAAAACAAGAAACTACCTAAAACAATAAATGCTTTTTTAGGTGAGTATTTTAATTGCGGAACCTCAGCTTTATCTATAACCAACAATGTGGGAACTTTCTTCTGTTCATCAATTTTAGCTTGTTCATACATTGGGTATAGGAATTCCAATATTTTGTTCTGGATTTCCACTTCCCTGTAACGCCGCAGATATTCAACTTGTAAATCGGGTACTTTTTTAAAAGGTATCATTAAACTGTTTTTTTCACCAACCGTCCGGTTATTTAATTTTTCAAGCTGTTTTTTTAATGCATTTATTTTTGATTGAATTGTTTTATACAAAATGGAGCCGGTACTTACATCTTCTTTTATAGTTTCGGCTAAAATTTGCTGGGCAACCAATTGTGCTTCCAATTCACCCGCAGCAGAAACAGCTACCTGAATTTGCTCGGGTACGGCAAACACACCGTGTTTCTTTTGGAATTCGGCAAATGCTTCTTCCGCTTTTTTCAAATCTTCCTGGTTTTGTTTGAATCTTTTTTCAATAAATATCCTTTGTCTTCTTGCTTGTTCAATATTCAATTCGATATTCAAACTATCCACAATCTCAACAAAGTAATTAGCCATTTGCGCACTAACTTCCGGATCTTTATTTATTACACTTACTTCAATAAAACCATATTCGTTCGGGTCGAATTGCAAATCCCCGCTAAATCGTTTGATTAGTTTATCATAGTTTCGGTCGTCCACACCGTAATAATCGTACAAGTTAAACTTATCAACAACTTTCGAGATTACTTTTCTTGAATTTAACAAACCGAGCAACATATCTTCCCCTGTGCCTTCAACACCCAGAAGTTTGGCACCGATAGACATTGCAGAACTTCCGCCGGACAAAAGACTGGTTAGCCCGCCCAACCCCATGCTGTTTTCGGGCGGAATCATTATAGTAGCAGTAGCTTTATACGTTTTGGGTATAAGGAATGAGATTATCAAGCTTAAAATTGTAACAATTAATAGATTGATTATTAAAAATCTTCTCCACTTGTAAAGTATATACAAATAATCGCTAAACCGTACTTGTTTTTGATTTTTTTCAGACATTGTTCCTCGTATTACTTTTGAAGCAATAAATAAATGGTTGCCACACCTCCTGCAACTGCAACAACTTTGGAAAACCAATCGAAATAATAACTGAAATCCCTTTCTTTAACTCGGGGAACCCAAATTGCATCTCCAGGTTCTATTTCGGTATCGGCGGGTTCGAGCCAAAGATTAGTACCGGCTTTAATCACTCTTATTTCACATTCATCCGCCATTTCCGTTACTCCACCGGCCTCCTCCAAATAATATTCGTAATCCTTATTTTTCTTAAAGTTTAAATAGCCCGGCAAAGCAACTTGACCGTAAACGAAAACCGTGTTCGATTTCGCGGGGACGAGAATTACATCACCGTTTTCAAGGATTACATCTTGTGTAGAATCATTTTCCGCAAAAAGTTTCTTAAAATTAACCGCTACGGTTTTTCGTTTTATAGCAGCCTCGAAATTATAATATTCCCTTTGCTCCTTATCCATGTCACTTAATCTCATTTTAACCAATCTTTCATAATCCGGATTTTCAAATGCTACATCCAACACACCTTTTGTCCTTATAATTTTAGATTCTGCGAGTGACGCTTCGGGCAGAAATCCACCTGCTTGTTTTATCACTTCCGATAAAGTTGTTTTGTTTTTAAGAATCGGGTATAAACCGGGTTTTTTGACCGCACCTTTAATCGTAACGCTTAATGGCAACGGACGCGGATAAATTTCCCTAACAACTATTCTATCGTTCGGTTGTAATGCAATATCTTTTGCTTTACCGCTTTTTATCTTTTTAAAATTTACTACGAAGTGGCTCACTTCACCGGTTCGGGGATTCATACGGTATAAATCCACTTTTTCCAAATCGGCCAGTGCTTGCGGACCCTGGGCTATTTCGAATACCGAACTTAACGAATCGCCCTCTAAAAATTCATATGTGCCTTCCAGACGAACAGCGCCGGAAATAGTAATTGAATTACCTTTTAAATTAAGATTGGGAACTATTATTCTATCCCCGTCTTGTAAAAACGGATTAAACCGTGTATTACCTGTTGCATAGTACCTAATTAAATCGACGTTAACAGTATCATTACCGTTATTACGCACAACTTTTATATTTCTCAAAGAAATTTTCAAAGGTTCTTCGGTCAGTTTGTCGTTACCGAAATATGTTATTACATCGGAGCGGTTTAGCAAATCCCTTTGCTCTTGCGGATTGAATTTATCTATTGAAGTTTGTTGAAGTTTTGAAGTTAAATTGGCTTGATATACCGCTGCGTCTACCCTTTGGGTGGCAGAAGCATAATACATACCCGGATTATTTACCACACCGCTAACGTTTACTATGAAAATACGGGGGGATAATAATGTCACGGTAATTTCACCTTTCAAAAAATCCTTACGCAATTCCTTTTTTACTTTTTCTTTCATTTCCGATAAGCTTAAATTCCTGACGTCAATCTTCCCAACACTTGGAATTATAATTGTTCCTTCGGGGGTAACGGGTACAACAAAATTCATCGGAATATTCGCCCAAACATCAATAGAAAACATATCGCCGGGTCCCACATAATATTGTTTCGAATCCACCGGTCCTTGTAACGGGATTGCTTCTTTCATTTTAGCTAGAATTTCTTCTTTGTCAACATCAAAAGCTGGTGCAACCCCGGTTTGTTCAGCCGGTTGACTCGTTTTAAAAACGTTTTGATAATATTCTTGTAAGGATTTCGTATCGAGTAAACTTTTATTAGAAAGGAAATTTTGCGTATCCCTTTCTTGTTGCGAAAAAATCAAAATATTAAATATTAAAACAAGTAAACTAATATTCTTAATTTTATTCATTTCCTACTCAAACTTTGTTAGATAAATTTACCGGTGTATTGTTCTTCGTAATACTTTAAATATTCCTCGGAAAGAATTTTTTCCCACCAACTTCTGTTTTCCAAATACCATCTGATTGTTTGCACAATAGCTTCTTCAAAGTTGAATTCTGGTTTCCAACCCAGTTCCGTTTGAA
>JALSTI010000307.1 GCA_026983795.1 Melioribacteraceae bacterium | reverse complement strand
CGAGCGGAAGTGTAAACTTATTTTCAATATGTCCGAATGACAAACCGTAAATTACCGGAATACCTAATCCGTATAGACAGTCTTGTAAAACTTCTTTCAATGTAAATGATGTTTTAAATGAAGGATCATCTTTTTTTACTTCACAATTTTTAAATACTCCAAGGGCAATACCTTTCAAACCCTTGAATTTATTGGCTTCTATCATTTGCGTTAGCATTCTGTCAACTCTATACGGTTCTTCTCCAACTTCCTCAAGAAAGAGAATTTTTCCGTTCGTGTCAACATCGTAAGGTGTGCCTATTAAAGAAACAACAATTGATAAATTACCGCCGACCAATTCACCTTCGGCAATACCGGAACGGATAGTTGTAATTTGGTAATCAGCATCTTCTTTTTCCGCAACACTTATCATATTGAACCGTTTGGAAGGATTCATCAACACATTCCGAAAATTATAAATTGAAAAATCGTTGAACGTCGAAATTCCCACAGGTCCGTGAAAACATACGAGTCCGGTTTTTGCATAAATCCCGTAAAGTAACGCCGTAATATCACTGTATCCAATAATTGTTTTCGGATTATTTTTAATAATTTCATAATCAAGTAGCGGTAAAATTCTTGAACAACCGTAACCGCCGCGCGCGCACATAATACCGTCGACTTCTTTATCGGCAAACATATTCATTAAATCATTGGCTCTAATTTCGTCTTTACCGGCAAGATAACCGTAACGATCTAAAATTGCTTTGGAATATTTCACATTAAATCCCAAGGCTTTCAGATTTTCAACCGACTCTTTCAATTCTTCTTCAGTTATAAAACTGCCCGGTGTAATCAATCCTATTGTATCTCCCTTTTTTAACCTTTCCGGTTTAATTGATTTCTTTTTACTACTTTTTCCCTTATTAATTGAGGCATAATAATTTACAGGCAGGCTAATTCCGGCGGCGCTTGCTATTGAAATACTTTTGATGAAATTTCTTCTTTTCACTTTGTGTTTTCCTTTAAAAGAAAAAAAATTAATTACTTTTAATATTACAAAACGGTTGAATAAATTTTTGGAATAAAACCGGTTGATTTTAATTTTAATTCTATCCGGCTTAACTGCAGAAATACATCATAAAACAAGATAAGGTATTACAAAACCAAAACGGTTTCTTATATTTTAATATTGAAATTTCCGTATTTCGCCACGCGGGCATTAGTCATTTTCAAACTGCTTGAATTTTCTTATCTGTTTCTTCCGAACAAAAATTCTAACGGAATATGAACCCGGTTTGCCCAATCGTACTCCGAGTGCCTGCCGCCTTCTTGAAGAAAACATTTAAGATTTTTTTCCTCTTCGTATCCAATATCCTTCAGTAATTCACACATTTTTTTATAATCATCAATAAGTTCGGTTTCCAAAGTGCCGCAATCAATATACAGTTTAGAATTTTTTCTTATTTTAGGATTACTTTTTACCATTTCGAAAACCGCTCCATTGTCAACCCAAAAAGAATTTGACAAGCAGCCTGCTTTATTAAATACACCCGGAAAATTCCAGTACAGTTGGAACGAAATTAAACCTCCCATTGAAGACCCCATAATTGCAGTGTTGTTCTTTCCGGTTAAGGTCCTGTACTTTTCATCTATGTAAGGTTTTAATTCTTTAATAATAAAGTTCGCATAATTTTTACCATTTTGCGTAAAGAAGTTATATTCTTCCAAACGGTCCTTAGTATTATAAATTCCTACAATAATAAATTCTTCAATTAAATTTTTTTCCATCAATACAGTTGCGGTTTCGTCAATTTTCCAATCGTAACCTATATAAGAAGTATGCGGGTTAAACAGGTTTTGCCCGTCGTGCATATACAACACCGGATATTCTTTATGAGATTCTAAATAAGAAGGGGGAAACCAAATAATTATATCCCTTTCGTTCTTTAGGTAAACGCTGTAAAACTCGTGATAATATTGTGTATAGCCGATAATTTCATCACGATCCGTAATAAATTTATTGTATGCTGCAGTCAATAAAATTCCAAAATAAATTAGTTATCAATTTACTATCGAAATTATTTTACCCTAATATGAATAAAAATATAATATACGGAAATTGCGACTTAATATATGAATGTGTTACAATAACCGTCAAATATTTTTAACCCGGCAAAATTCTTTTTTCTAAAAAATAATTAATAAATTCAACTTTACGAAAAATAATATTTTTGAAACCCAATAATTAAAGGAATACTTTTATGGAAAACAAACCGGATAATTTTACGATAGAAGAACAATTGGTACATTCCCAGGAAGACCTTTGGCGAATTTTTAGAATAATGGCTGAGTTTGTAGAAGGCTTTGAACAAATGTCTAAAATAAAACCGAGTATTGTAGTTTTCGGTTCGGCGCGTGTAAAGCCCGATCATAAGTATTATAAACTTACGGTACAAGTCGCAAAAGAAATAGTAAAGAAAGGATTTGGTATAATTACCGGCGGCGGACCCGGAATAATGGAAGCCGCAAACCGCGGAGCAAAAGAAGCCGGCGGAAGCTCAACCGGAATAAACATAGAATTACCTCACGAGCAGAATGCAAATCCGTATATTGATAAAGACAAACTTTTGAGCTTCAGATATTTCTTTGTAAGAAAATTAATGTTTTTCAAATACGCGCAAGGATACATTTTAATGCCCGGCGGTTTCGGAACAATAGACGAAAGTTTTGAAGTTTTAACCTTAATTCAAACCGGTAAAACTACAAAGTTCCCTGTTGTGCTTATGGGAAGCGAATATTGGAATTCTTTAATAGAATGGGTAAAGGAAAAACAATTAAAAGACGGGTATATAAGTCCCGAAGATTTGGATTTATTTTCAATTACCGATGATCCCGCAGAGGCAGCGAGAATAATTTGTGAATTTCATAAAGGCAAAAAATTTACACCGAATTTTTAAACCGCATGATTTATTCTTATAGATGCTAATGTAGAATAAGTTTGCAAATTTTTCCGTTTCCGGATTAACAATTATCGACGCTTGGTTTTTTCCCGTTTTGCAAATTTTGTAACTAAAGGAATAACGCCTATCACAAATCCTATCAATGTGATAGGCGGTAAATACCCGGGCCACTTTTCAGGGTTCAACCAACTTTTAAACCCGATAAAAAAAGTGTGAAAAAGAAGAAAAATCAATCCCAATATCGAAATAAAATTATTATTAAATATAAGGCCCAATGTTGTGCGGAATTTATCGGAAGCTATTCTGTTTAAGAATAAAATAAAAAAACTTATAAATGCTAAAATACCAACCAACAGCGCCAATTCGCTTAAGGCAGTCAGTCTTCCTTTGTAAAACATTGTATCAAAATAACTTTTATTTAAAACAACTACAGACATAATTACGTGCAAAATAACAAGAAGAAATCCAATTGTATTAAGGTAATTCCTGCTTTTTTCCCCTTCTTCACCAAATGTTATGGCAGCAGTGCTTAATATAATTATTGCGCTTATTGCCATCGACTTATTGGTTACATAAAGCGGAAGATGCGCAAATGCAATCCCTTTTAAAATATTATATCTTATAAAGGCATACAACCAGGATATTATTACAATTGCTATAACGAAATTTCTGTCGTTGTGTTTTTTCATAGATTATTATTAGCTACATTTTATTTCTTTTGCATTACTATAATTTACGCTGCCTTGTTAATACTTCACTTAATTATTCTTTTTTTGACGTATAATATTCATTCCGGCGATTCTAAAATAATTTGCGGAATTTACATTAAGAACTAAATTACCGTCAATTTTTAAGTTAGTAATCTTCCGTTAAAATAAGTTTTGATTTCGAATTTATATTTACCAGCAACCGGCAGAATTGAATCTGGTTATTTAGTCCTCTCGGAACTAAGCTACAATATCCGCTGTTTCTTTTGATTTAGATATTATTAATAAAAAAATATCTAAATAAAGATTTACAATATCTTAATTTTAATAAATGGAATTAGAACTAATATTTATTCTCATCTAATCAACAAGTTTGCATTACGATTTCATTCTTTTCCCGCGCTCTTCGTAAATAAATATCCAACTAACCACTTTACCGATATTTATTTCCTCGAAGTTATTCCAATATCTTTTTGTTCGTACATGCATCGAGCTTGTATCCGATTCCGGAATAGCTTCGGCTTCTTCAATTATTAATTTTAATCTATTTTGCCAAACGAGCATATTTTCTTTTCTCAGATCAACCCACCCGTCGTTTGCCCAAAGTGTTATTTTATCTCCGGTTATTTCAATCTCGTTTTTCCCTCTGAAAGGCGGAATTTTAATTTCATTACCTCGCAATAACGTTTTACCGTCGGGCAATAAAATAGGAATCCCGATAGAAATTATTTCACTTCGTAAAGCCTCGTTTTCCTTCAAATATTCGTGAATTTCCGCAGAAAGTTCAGCCGGCTCTTTATCCAATATTTTTTTCATCGATCCGTTTGTTTGTTTTAACAAATTAATTTCGTGTAAAAGTTTGGAAAGTCTTGGCGGACCTAATAATTCGAAAGCCACGCTATTAACCGAATGAATTTTTTCCAACTCTTCTAATTTTTCTACCGCCGTATGCTGCAAATATCCTGCGCGGTATGTCGGTTCCAAAGTAGCGTTATCCAATGCATTAATAATATCGTGACCGGTATTTCCGCCTTTAATTTCATAAATTACATCTTCGGCAATTTCTTCGGGTGTAACATATTCCATTTGACCTTGAGCCGAAATTGTTTCGAATTCGCCCCTCGAAAATGTTCCGTTTTCTCCGGTATCGATAAAAACGGATTTTAATGTTTCACCGCTTTGCGTAAAAGGTTTATCCAGAGTCAATTTTAATTTACCTTCTAATTTCACGGCTTCGTCAAAGCTAACGTTTAGCAACCGGATAGGCTTTCCCCTTTTTTTAATTTCATCGTAAGCAATTCTTTTCCAAGCAATAGCGGCGGTGGGTTTTATTTCCTTTATAATGGCAGCATCGGGTGTTCTTCCCATTAAAAACAAAAGCAAAGTATGCGCGCCCGCCACCGAGGATTTACTAAGCAGAACCCTGGAAGGCTTTTCCTCACTGTGCGTATATGGAATATTTAATCCCATTCCGCCGGTTCCGCTTGTGCCTATTTTAATATAAATTTTTGAATCGATCCGGTTCATCGAATTATAAAGAAGTTGCACATGACGGATAAGTTGAGGGATATACTGAGTACAAATCAATTTTTCCGTTTCTTCAATAATTTCTTCTTTAGAGGGATTATTTGTTAATAAAGCTTTAATTCTGTGATAGGTTGTGTACAGGTCCTGATAAGCAATTCCCGTAGCCGAGTTGATACAATCAATAACTATATCCGGTTTGTAAGTGTTTAACAAATTGAATATTGACGATTGCTCCAATATTTCGGAAGTCATTTCTTCCATTATATCTTCCATCAAAATTTTTCTTTTATCCGGATTGTTAAGTAATTCAAGTCGATCGGTATCTTTGAATTCATTTCTCACAAAAATATTTCCCCACCATGGAATAAAATATCCTTCCGGAACTTGCGGATGTTCTTTGTACAACCTTTCAATTTCCTCTTCAATTTCTTTTTTTCTGAGAGAAGTAACAATAATTTTTTCCGGTTTTTCGTCAATTAATTTCCGGGTAACGGCATTTCCCACCAATCCCCAAGCTCCTAAAACCAAAACTGTTTTTCCTTGAATGTCCATATTAACCTCTTTAAATTTTTCTTCTAACAAAAAATAGTTGTTTTAGATTTAGTAAACAATTACAATAGCTTGGAATTCGGATATTTATTTAAATTATAAAATTGATAATGATGTTGTCCTTTTATAAGTTTAGTAGTTAATATAATTTTGTTATTAAGGATAACCGAATGAAAATTTCAGAAATTTTACACAAAGATAAAATAGTACCTGAGCTTAAAGGATCAAACAAAAAAGAAATAATAAACGAACTTATTAATTTATTTGAAGGCGATGAAAGAGTAATTGATTTGGAAGCCGTTCGGCAAACCGTTCATGAACGGGAAAAGATAATGTCTACCGGTGTAGGAAAAGGATTCGCAATTCCTCACGGAAAAACCAACAGCGTAAAAGAAACCATTGCGGCATTCGGGAAAACTCCTCAACCTGTTGATTTTGAAGCATTAGACGGTCAACCTGTTCGCCTTGTTTTTCTTCTTGTAGGTAAAGAAAATATGGTGGCTGCTCATATTAAATTGCTAAGTAGAATTTCACGGATGATGAATGACGACTCTTTCAGGGAACAATTGTTAGTCTCGGATTCAGCCGACGAAATGTACAATATATTTGTAGAAGAAGAAAATAAATTTTAATGTGCCGGCAAACCTTTAAAATCATTCCGAAATTGAATTGCCAATTTAGAAAAGTTATATTTACTTCATAATTAATTTTTAACATTTCTCAAATTCTAAAACTGATTATTATGATTAAAGCTATTACCGGAACCAAAGATATTCTGCCTAATGATATTAACAATTGGAGAAGACTGGAAAATTTAATAGAAAGCCGGATGAAGCTATACAACTACCGTGAAATAAGAACTCCGGTTTTTGAAGAAACTTCGTTGTTCAGCCGCGGCATTGGAGAAACTACGGATATTGTAAGTAAAGAAATGTACACGTTTACAGATAGAAGCGGCACCAGCATTACGCTTAAACCGGAAATGACTGCATCAGTTGTAAGAGCATATCTGGAACATAACTTGGGCAAACAATATAATTTTCTCAAAATGTATTATATTTCACCAATGTTCCGGCAGGAACGGCCTCAGGCAGGAAGGCTGCGCCAGTTTCATCAATTCGGAGCAGAAGCTATAGGAAGTAACGATCCTGCTTTGGATGCCGAAATGATTGAGCTTTCATATTCCGTGTTGGTTAATTTCGGATTGAAAAATTTAGAGATTAAAATTAATTCTCTCGGTACGCCCGAATCCCGCGAAATTTATAAAAATGAGCTACGATCATATTTAAAATCAAAATTTAGTGATCTTTCCGACGATAGTAAAAAAAGATTCAATTCAAATATTTTAAGAATTTTCGACAGTAAAGACGAAACAGATCAAATTATAATGAACCAAGCTCCTAAAATTTTAAGTTATTTAGACGGGCAAGACCTTTCCCATTTTGAAGAAGTGAAAAAATACCTGAACTTAATAGGTTTGAACTTTTCCGTTGATGAAAAGTTAGTTAGAGGTTTGGACTATTACACCAACACAACATTTGAAATAATAAGCCCTAAAATCGGATCTCAAAGCGCTTTGTGCGGAGGCGGCAGATATAATCTTTTGATTGAACAACTCGGAGGCAAACCAACTCCTGCAACAGGTTTTGCTGCCGGTATGGAAAGAATTCTTCTCGCTTGCCAAAATGAAAATTGTATGGATTCTTCCGGACAAAAAATAGATGTTTATATTGTAAGAATCGATCAAGATAAAGAATCCGAAGTATTTAAACTCGCCTCTCAACTTAGAAACAACGGAATAACCACCGAACATGATTATTTATCGAGAAGCGTTAAAGCACAAATGCGCGAAGCTAACAGACTGAACTCCAATTTTGTTATTATGGTAGGGGGCAATGAATTTAAACACGGGAATGTTGTTGTGAAAAATATGGAAGACGGAACTCAAGTAGAAACAAAATTTTCCGATATTAACGAAATTAAAAGAAAATTATCCAAGTGATTATTTAAGAGATAAAAATTGGAAAAAATAATCGGGAGGAAACCTGTATTAGAAGCTCTTAAATCCGGAAAACAAATTGACCAAGTTTTCATTTTGTACGGTCAACATTCCAAAATATTGGCCGAAATTAAACAACTGGCAAAAAAAAAGAATGTTAAAGTCTCTCAACTATCTCCGCAGAAATTTAACAAACTTTTCCCCGGAAAAAATACTCAAGGTGTAATCGCAACCGCTTCCGGCATTAATTTTTCAACGTACGGTGAAATTATCGATTTAATAAAAAACAAATCTGACCCTCTTGTTTTAATTATCGATTCGGTCCAAGATACTCACAATTTAGGCGCAATTTTAAGAACAGCCGAATGTGCCGGAGTTGACGGCGTTTTTATATCTTCGAGAAATACCGCACCAATTAACGAAACCGTTAATAAAACTTCAGCCGGCGCAGTTTCACATTTAAAAATTTCACGACAATCGAATATTGTTGAAGTTATCAAAAAACTTAAATCGGAAAATTTTTGGATTGTGGGATCAAAATTAGGAAATTCTAAAAACTACACTCAAATCGATTATTCGGGACCGATTGCTTTAGTCGTTGGAAACGAGGAAAAAGGAATAAGAAGATTAGTAGCAGAAAATTGTGATTTTTTAGTTGAAATTCCGATGAAAGGAAAAATTCAAAGCCTTAATGTTTCGGTTGCTGCGGGAATTTTATTATTTGAAATTCTTCATACAAGAGAAATTACCGAATCTGAAAAATCATAAATAAATTTCATATCCGTTTAAAACCATTTGCTTTCCGGAAATTTTATCAAAAAGGCATAAAATATCTCGAATTCCCCTTGAAAACGAAGGAAATATTATCCGGTGATTAGCAATAATTTTAATCTTGACTTTTTTTGCAAGATTGATTACGTTTCGTCTCAACCTAAAAAATAAATATGTCTTTTAACATTAAGGATAAGAAATGCCGGAAGAAAACAAAAATAATGAAATGAAAGTTGTTGAGGATTTAACACAATCCGAATATAAATGGGGATTTGTAACCGATATAGAAGAAGAAGAATTTCCAATAGGATTAAATGAAGAAATTATCAGAAAAATTTCCGCTAAAAAGGAAGAACCGGAATGGATGACCGAGTGGAGATTAAAAGCTTTCAGATATTGGAAAACCATGGAAGAACCTCATTGGGGGAAAGTAAAATTTCCCAAAATAGATTATCAAGCATTACGTTATTTTGCCGCTCCCAAACAAAAACCGCAATACGAAAGTTTAGACGAAGTCGATCCCGAACTTTTAGAAACATTTGAAAAATTGGGCATTCCTTTGGAAGAGCAAAAGGTTCTTGCCGGAGTTGCGGTTGACGCTGTTTTCGATTCCGTCTCGGTTGCAACTACATTTCAAGAAACTTTAGCCGAAAAAGGAATTATTTTCTGCCCCATTTCGGAAGCAATTAAAAATTATCCCGATTTGGTTAAAAAGTATATGGGTTCGGTTGTTCCTTACACAGATAATTATTATGCGGCACTAAATTCGGCTGTTTTCAGCGACGGTTCGTTTGCTTATATTCCCAAAGGGGTAAGGTGTCCAATGGAACTTTCCACCTATTTTAGAATAAATGCAATTAATACCGGTCAGTTTGAAAGGACTTTAATTATAGCAGACGACGACAGTTACGTTAGTTATCTTGAAGGGTGTACGGCTCCGATGCGCGACGAAAACCAACTGCATGCCGCCGTAGTCGAATTAATTGCTCTTGAAAATGCCGAAATTAAATATTCGACGGTTCAAAATTGGTATCCGGGCGATAAAGACGGAAAAGGAGGAATTTATAATTTGGTGACCAAAAGAGGCGCTTGCAGAGGTAATAATTCCAAAATTTCATGGACGCAAGTCGAAACCGGTTCCGCAGTTACTTGGAAATATCCCGGCTGTATTCTTCAAGGCGATAATTCAGTCGGTGAATTTTATTCGGTTGCCGTTACAAATAATCATCAGCAGGCAGATACCGGAACGAAAATGATTCATATCGGAAAGAATACCAAAAGCACAATAATTTCAAAAGGTATTTCAGCCGGTAAAAGCGATAATTCCTACCGCGGTTTGGTAAAAGTTACAAAAAATGCTACAGGCGCACGTAATTTTTCACAATGCGATTCCATGCTAATGGGAAACCAATGCGGCGCTCATACATTTCCTTATTTGGAAATTGATAACGATACCGCAATTGTCGAACACGAAGCTACAACATCAAAAGTTAGCGAAGATCAAATATTTTATCTTAATCAAAGAGGAATTGCAACTGAAGATGCGGTTAATATGATTGTTAACGGATTTTGTAAAGAAGTATTCAAAGAACTTCCAATGGAATTTGCCGTTGAAGCTCAAAAATTATTGGCAATCAGTTTGGAAGGAAGTGTCGGTTAAAAATTTAATAAATATAAAGGATATAAGAAAATGATAGAAATTAAAAATTTACACGCAAACGTTGAAGGTAAGGAAATTCTTCAAGGTATAAATCTTAAAGTTAATGCAGGGGAAATTCACGCAATAATGGGACCTAACGGATCGGGGAAAAGTACTTTGGCTAATGTGCTTGCCGGACATGAAGGTTACGAAGTTACCGAAGGTTCGGTTTCGTTTAACGGAAAAGATTTATTAGATATGGCACCTGAAGACAGAGCCCGCGAAGGATTGTTTTTAGCATTCCAATATCCGGTGGAAATTCCCGGTATAAGTAACGCTACGTTTCTTCAAACGGCACTTAACGAAATTAGAAAATATAACGGTCAACCCGAACTTTCTCCAAAAGAATTTTTGGACTTGATAAAAGAAAAATCGGAAATTTTGAATATGGACAGTTCGCTGCTCTCCCGGGCAGTTAATCAAGGATTTAGCGGCGGCGAGAAAAAACGAAACGAAATTCTGCAAATGCTAACAATTAATCCTAAACTGGCTATTCTCGACGAAACGGATTCCGGTCTTGATATTGATGCGTTGAAAATTGTTTCGCAAGGTGTTAATGCTTTCAGATCCGATGATAACGCTGTTATAGTTGTTACTCATTATCAAAGACTGTTAGATTATATTGTGCCCGACTTTGTTCATGTTTTATTCCATGGCAAAATAATTAAATCCGGTAATAAGGACTTGGCTTTGGAACTTGAGGAAAAAGGTTACGACTGGTTGACGAAAGGAAGTTTGGAAACACAAAATGTATAAATTGATATTGAAGGAGTTTTAACATAATGGCATCTAAAACAAAAAATGCAAATGCAAAAAGCTGGTACATAGATAATTTTTTTGACTTTCAGAAAAAATTAAACGGTCAATCCGGTTCGTTTATTAATGAAAGCAGAATAGAGGCAATTGATAAATTAAAAAATACGGATTTTCCCACGTTAAAAGACGAAGAGTGGAAATATACTAACATAACGCCCATTCTGAATCATGAGTTTAAATCGCCCTTGCTTACAGGAAATCCGGAAATAAATGCCGGTCTGGTTAAACAATCCCTTTACACGGGATTTGATTCTCATTTATTGGTATTTGTTAACGGAATTTTTTCGGAAGAATTTTCCGATTTATCCGGCATTCCTCAAGGAGTTACAATCAATAGCCTTAACAAATTGATTGAAACAGATCCGGATTTAATTAAACAATATTTTGAAAAAGTGGAGTACATCAATACATTTAATTTGGTAAATACCGCTTTTGCCTACGACGGTTTTGTTGTTATTATTCCCGATAATGTTATTCTTAAAAAACCGGTTCAAATTCTTTATTTAACCGGTCACAAAAACGAAACCGTTTTATCAGCCGCAAGAAATTTAATAGTGGCGGGGGAAAACAGTCAAGCTAAAATTATTACAAATTACCGCCCTGTTTATGATAACACATATTTTTCAAACTTCGTTACTAAAGTTTTTGCCGGAGATAATTCTGTTATCGATATTTATAAACTTCAAAACGAGAGCGAAAAAGCTTATCATATTGAAACAACAAAAATTGAACAACAACAAAAAAGTATTGTAAATCATCATTCTTATTCGTTTGGCGGTAAGTTGGTAAGAAACGACATAAACGTTAAGTTAAACGGCGAATTTATTGAAAGCCATCTTTACGGTTTATACCTTGGAAACGATAATCAACATATAGATACGCATACGTTTATCGATCACGCAAAACCAAATTGCATGAGTAATGAATTATACAAAGGAATTCTTGACGATAATTCGAGAGGCGTATTTTCCGGTAAAATTCTAGTTGAGCAAGAGGCGCAAAAAACTAACGCATTTCAATCGAATAAATCGATTTTACTTTCGGACAATGCACATGCGGATTCTAAACCCCAACTTGAAATTTACGCCGACGATGTAAAATGCTCACACGGCGCAACAGTGGGTAACATTGACGAAACCGCTTATTTTTATATACGTTCCAGAGGCGTGCCTTCTAATATCGCAAAATCAATGTTAATTAGAGCATTTGCAAACGATGTTTTGGAACCGGTTAATATTAGCGCTTTAAGCGAAACACTTAGTCATCAAATTTTTGAACATTTACACAGAGCCGAAATTTAACAATGAGCGAACCAAGTATCTCAACAGGAAAAGTTAAGCAAAAGTCTTACAGACCGTTCGATTTGGAAAAAATACGCGATGATTTTCCTATTTTAAAAAGAGAAGTTAACGGAAAACCGCTTGTCTATTTCGATAATGCGGCTACAACCCAAAAACCGATTCAGGTTATTAATACAATCTCTAATTATTACTTGAACGAAAATGCAAATGTTCACAGAGGGCTTCACTTTTTAAGCGAAATGGCTACCGATGATTATGAGAACGCCAGATTAAAAGTAAAGGAATTTCTAAATGCATTAAGTACATCCGAAATTGTTTTTACACGGGGAACAACAGAATCGATTAATTTATTGGTTTCAGCCTATGCGCGTAAAAATTATTTTAAAGAAGGTGACGAAGTAATAATTTCACACATGGAACATCATTCCAATATTGTTCCTTGGCAATTGTTAAGGGATGAACGGAATATTAAAATTAGAGTAATTCCTATTACCGACAAAGGCGAAATCATTTTCGAAGAATTCGAAAAAATGATTAACGAAAAAACCAAATTTGTTTCGATTGTACACGTATCTAATACACTTGGCACAATTAATCCGATTAAAAAAATTGTTGATAAAGCTCATAATTTTAATATCCCGGTATTAATAGACGGAGCACAGGCAACCGCTCATCAAAAAATTGACGTGCAAGATTTGGGCTGCGACTTTTATGCGTTTTCGGGACATAAAACTTTTGGTCCAACCGGAATTGGAGTTCTTTACGGTAAAGCCGGGTTGCTGGATAAACTGCCTCCGTACCAAGGCGGTGGAGAAATGATTCGCGATGTTACTTTCGAAAAAACCACATATAATGATATTCCGCATAAATTTGAAGCCGGAACCCCTAATATTGTTGGCGCTATTGGTCTTGGCGCTGCAATAGATTATATACGCTCTTTTAACATTAATGATATAGCAAATCATGAACTTGAGCTTCTTAAATACGGCACAGAAAAATTAAGCGAAATACCGGGATTAAGAATTATAGGCAATGCCGGCAATAAAAGCGCCGTTATTTCCTTTGTAATTGACGGTATTCATCCTTATGATATTGGAACTATAATTGACACTTATGGCGTTGCAATACGCACAGGTCATCATTGCACGCAACCATTAATTGAAAGATACGGCTTAACCGCAACTGCGCGGGCATCTTTTGCATTATACAATTCTTTGGAAGAAATTGATATTCTTACCGAAAGCTTAAACAAAACAATTAATATGTTTCATTAACAATTAAAGTTATTATGGATAAAGAAAAATTAAAAGACGATGTTATAAGAACTTTAAAAACCGTTTTCGATCCTGAAATACCGGTTAATATCTATGATTTGGGAATGGTATACGAACTTGACGTTAACGATGAAGGAGACGTAAAAATTAAGATGACACTTACTACACCGGCTTGTCCGGTTGCCGGTAGTTTACCCGGCGAAGTTGAACAACGTATTAAAAATTTATATGGCGTTAGAAACGTTGACTTGCAATTAGTTTGGGATCCACCATGGACAACCGACATGATGACCGAAGAAGCAAAACTAACATTAGGTTTTTTATAATAACAGTAAGAAAGGAAAAATATGTTTAATATAAATCAACGGGGACCGTTATACGATCCCGATGCGGTACAACCAATGCGGGACGAACTTACTTATGTAGGTTTTCAGGAATTAACCACACCGGAATTGATTGACGAAGTTTTATCGGCTAATGATAATAAAACAAAATTCGTCTTTATAAATTCTGTTTGCGGCTGTGCTGCCGGCAGCGCAAGACCCGGCGCAACATTGGCTTTACAACATCATGTGATTCCGGACCAATATTTAACAGCGTTTGCGGGGCAAGACAGAGACGCAGTCGATTTATTAAGGAATAAATTTTTAAGCGACTATCCGCCTTCTTCCCCGTCAATGGCTTTAATTAAAAACGGCAAGGTTTTGTTTATGCTCCCGCGTCATCATATTGAAGGAAGAATGCCGGAAGAAGTGGCTGAAATTTTAATTCAGGTTTTTGAAGCACATTGTTCGAATAAAGGACCATCAATTCCAAAGGAAGATTATGAAAAATTAGTCCATGCTAAAATGTGCGGCTCTAAAATACCTTTGCGGGAAAATTAATGTTTCGGCAGAGTAAAAACATTTTAATCAAAGAATGCAATTGCGGAAATTACAATACCTTATTAAAAATTTGTAGTCTGGTTTTTGTTTATAGTTTTTGATTGAAACGGAAAAAGAGAAAGTATATAATAAATTAAGAACGTAAAGGTTTAATTATATAAATGATATTTTAAGAAATCTTTTAATATGAAATTTAGCGCACAAGAAGAATATGGTATTAGATGCCTGATTAATTTAGGAAAAGCTTACTATTTAGGCAAAGGTAAAACCATACCCGAGTTAAGTAAATCGGAAAAAATTTCCCAGCATAATATTGCCAAATTATTACGGACTTTAAGAATCGGAGGTTTTCTTGAAAGCGAGAGAGGGCATACAGGCGGTTATACACTTTCACGCCCTCCCGAACAAATAAATATAGGGGAAGTACTCAAAACACTCGGCGGTAAATTATTCGACGAACATTTTTGCAAAACACATTCGGGATTTGATTCCGTTTGCACTCATTCACCAGATTGTTCAACCCGTTCTCTTTGGTCGCTTATTCAAAACGCAATTGATAACGTTGTTTATAAACTTACATTACAGGATTTATTAGGCAGCGAAGAAGAAGTAATAAAGGAAGCCGGTGAAAAAATCAAATTTAAAAAAGCAGACGTAATAAATAATTAATGATAAAATTTGAGTGATTGATCTCTATATTTTAATATTTTTCCCCGAAGCAAACCAGTTATTACGTTAAGCATTTACTTAGACTTTCAATTAAATTTTGAAAAAGACGATTGACCGGTCAGATTTATTCACTACATTCGTCAACAAGGTACGCAATTGAATTATAATTTATACCCGCGTGGAGCGACAAACCGATTTCACAAGTTTTACTTGAGGAATATCCCGCAGTACAATGATGTTTTTCAATTTCGGGTTTAAGATTTTTTAGCGCCGATTCATTCAACTCGGGATAATTGAAACCCCTATCGCCGGCAAAGCCGCAACAGGTAACGTATTCGGGAACAACAACATTTGTTGCGCAAGCTTTGGCAATAGTAATTAGTTTTTCCGTCAAACCCATTTTAGTTACGCTGCAAACAGGATGTACGGCTACCGTTTTTTCCACTTTTTTAATCTTAAGTTTCGGCAATAAAAAATCGTGTATAAATTCAACCGAATCGTATATTTTCAAACGTCCGTTATTATTTAACACTTCAAAATCTTTCATAGTTTTAGAGCAAGGGGAAGTATCAAAAACTACAGGGATTTTGCCATTATTAGATGCATTTTGTAAATATACTTCCAATTCGTTTGCTTTCCGGTTTGCTTGTTGTACAAAACCCTTGGACGCAAACGGCATTCCACAACACAAACCCGATAAATGATCAGGGTAAATTACTTCATATCCGGCTTTTTCAAGTAATTTATGAATGATTGTACTTTGGGAATTTTTTTCTTTGCTTTTATTTGCCAAACCCATTGTTCTGCTTATGCAGCTTGGAAAATAAACAACTTTAAGTTCTTTCTTTTGTTTAGATCCCGTTAAAATTAAATCGGCGCCTTTAGGCATAGCTTTATTCCACTTGGGAATTTTATTATTCGATAATTTTCTTAAAGCATCCGCAGTTTTTTGCATAACGTCATCGCCTAATAAATTTCGAGTCATATTCAAAACGTTCAGACCTACTCTTCCGGCAGTCGTTACAATATTCAAATTATTGGCAATTATTTCCGCAGTTTTTACTGCTTTATAAGTATTCTCTTTCTCGCGTAATTTTTTTATCAATTTTCCGGTATCAATATCTACCGGGCAACTTAATTCGCACAGACCGTCCGTAGCGCAAGTTTTATCGCCTAAATAATCAAAGGCTTGTTTAAATTCCGTTAACCGGTTAGAATGATTTTGGCCAACCGATAAACGGGAAATTTCCCGGTAAACAACAATCCGTTGCCGCGGAGTTAAAGTTAAATCTTTAGAAGGGCAAACATTTTCGCAGAAACCGCATTCAATACATTTATCGACTAAAGGATCTGCTATTGGCAGAGGTTTTAAATTTTTAATGTGTATTTCCGTGTCGTTGTTAATTAAAACTCCCGGACTCAATATATTTTCAGGGTCGAATAATTTTTTAATATTTTTCATCAAATCATAAGCATCATCTCCCCATTCGTATTTAACGAAGGGCGCCATATTTCTTCCGGTTCCGTGTTCCGCTTTTAACGATCCGTCATATTTCTCCACGACTAACTTTGTCAAATCGTTAATAAAATTTTTATATATCACAACTTCATCAGGATTACTAAAATCATGGAAGAAAACGAAATGTATATTTCCGGAAAGAGCGTGCCCCCAAATAATTGTATTCTTATAACCGTGCTTTTTGAAAAGCGACTGTAAATCCAGAACTGCATCGGCTAATTTAGCGGTATCGAAGTTTACATCTTCAATAATAACGGTAGTTCCCGGGTTTCTGGCTTTGCTAACGCTTGTAAACAAACCTTTTCTCACATTCCATAATTTTATGTATTCCGAAGCTACATCGGTAAATTCAATTTCTTTTTCTAAATTCAAATGCGAAAGCGATTGAGTAATATTCCGGATATTATTCCAAAGTTCGTCTTTCGAGTACGATGAAGTTTCTACAAGAAGGGCGGTTGCCTCCCCGCTTAATTCCTTTAGATACCGAGGCATTCCTTTTTTATCTTCAACTGATCTAAGCGCTGTCCGGTCCATTATTTCCGCGGCATCGACGGGTAAATTCTTCAGTAATGGAATGGCAGTGCAAGCCGATTTTATATTTTTAAAAATCATAAGAGCGGAAGCTTTGAATGGAGGATTCTCAACGGTATTAAATGTTACTTTTGAAATAAAAGCTAATGTGCCTTCGGAACCGACCATCAAATGTTTAATGATTTCAAATACATCATCAAAGTCGATTAATGCATTAATACTGTACCCCGTAGTATTTTTTATTTTAAATTTCCGGCGTATTTTCCCGGATAATTTTTCGTTGTTTTTAACTGCAGAAGAAAGATTTAACAATTTATTTACCATCTCTTTATGAGATGTTAAAAAATCCTCTCTGCTTTTATTATCGCCCGTATCCAAAATAGTGCCGTCTGTCATTATTATTCTAATATCGGCAATTGTATGATAGGAATTTTTCAGCACTCCGCTGGTCATTCCGCTTGCATTGTTAGAAACTATGCCTGTTATTCTTGCTGCATTTATTGAAGCAGGATCGGGACCTATTTTTTTATTAAACGGAGCGAGGTAAGCATTTGCAAACCCGCCGGTAATTGCGGGGTCTAAAGTAATTTTAGATGCGTCATCATTAATTTTATATTTATTCCATGAATCGTCAATTTTAATTAAAACAGAATCTGTAATGGCTTGCCCCGAGAGACTCGTCCCCGACGTTCTAAAGGTGAAAGGGATCTTCAATTTATTACATTCGCCTATTACAAAAATCAATTCATCTTCGTTTACCGCTTTTACAACCAATTTAGGAATCAGTCTGTAAAAACTGGCATCGGTTCCAAAAGCAAGTCTGCGTACTTCATCTGCATATAAGCGGTTATCGGGAATTCTCTTTTTAAGAGAATCGTATAATTGCTTGTATTTATTATTTTCAAAAGACATTAATTCTGAATAGTTTTATTCTTTAAATTTGTTTAATATAAATTTTATTTATTGCGGGAAATTTACTTGCCGCAGTATTCTTCAACCTCTTCAACGGTTTTTGGAATAGGTTTTCCTAAAACCCTATATCCGTCTCCGGTAACAAGAATATCGTCTTCTATTCTAATTCCGCCAAAATTCCTGTACTTTTCAACTTCATCGTAATCTATAAAACCGGCAAATTTATTTTCATTTTTCCACTGATCTATTAATGCAGGGATAAAATAGACGCCGGGTTCAACCGTTAACACATATCCCTCTTTTAATTCTTTGCCCAATCTCAAATATGCCAATCCGAATTGATTACTTCTTTTAACTTTATCGTCATATCCTATATAATCCTCTCCCAAGCTTTCCATATCGTGCACGTCAAGTCCCATCATGTGACCTAATCCGTGAGGGAAAAACAAGGCATGCGCACCTTGTTCAACAGCCGAGGAAATATCCCCTTTCATCAGTCCTAATTGTTTTAGTCCATCGGCAATTACCTTTGCAGCGGTAAGATGAATATCTTTATATTTAATTCCGGGTTTAATCATCTTAATTGCTTTAAGTTGAGAATTTAAAACAACGTTATAAATTTCTTTTTGTCTGTCCGAAAATTTTCCGCTTACCGGAATTACTCTTGTAATATCGCTGGCATAATGCATATCCGTTTCGGCTCCGGAATCCAAAAGAACCATATCGCCGTTTTGCATTGTATTATTGTAACTTTCATTATGAAGTATTTCGCCTCTGACCGAAAGGATTGTTCCAAAAGACACTCCGGCGCCGCGAATATTGGCAATACTTTCAATATGCCCGCAGACCTCCTTTTCCGTCAGTCCCTCCCGTATCATTTTCATTGCTGTGATGTACATTTCATAACTTATATCAAGAGCTTTTTCTATTTCCATAACCTCTTCGCCGGATTTTACGGACCTTTGATCCGCAACCGCCTTTATTAATTCGTTAGAAACATATTTATTTACATAAGCCGGATTTATTCCCAACAGTTCGCTTAGAAATAACACATTTTCTGATCTGTATTGAGGAAGATAGTGAATTTTTTTCCCGTTGGAAATTGCTGTTGTTAAATATTCTTTAAGGTCAAAACCCGGTTTAACAACACTTACACCAACATTTTCCGCTTTTTCAACCATTGGTGTGTCCGGTCCCATCCACACAATATCATCAACGGGTCTATCGTCTCCGAATATTATTTCTTCGTTCGTTTCCGTATCGATTAAAGCCGATAAATTCGGAAAATCCAATCCCCAATAATAAAGGAAACTACTGTCTTGTCTAAAAGGATAAGACATCGAACCGAAATTTCTCGGGACGTTGTTATTTCCGGGAAAAAGAATAATTCCGTTGCTAATTTTTTGTAAAAGATTTTTCCTGCGCTGCGAATAAATTATTGAATCGAACATTTTCTCTCCTTGGAATTACTGAATCTCACAATTAAACTTTTTTCGTAAACTTAAGAAATAGAATTGTGGATAAAAAGTTTTAGAACACATAATTTAATAATTTCACTTGTGAAGTAATAATTTGTCCTATAATTTCAGGTAAACATATTTAAAAAATTTTCGATATATTTTATTATATATACTTTACAATCTTTTTATTAAAATAAAACATCCGTTTAACGATCGTCTCATAGTGAAACAAGGGTTGTGTTGAACTTGAAAGTAATCCATCATTAAATTTTACCTTTATTTTTTATAAAAAGGAGGTTATTTGAATAATCTAAAATATTTTATTTCGATACTATTTCTTATTACACTAATCGGTTGCACAAAAGAAAATTTACAAAACACTTCCAGCCAATCCGGTAAAAAACTTATGAATAACAGCTTTGTTGAAGGAAAAATAACCGTTGTAGGAAATGAACCGTTTACCGTTTTAGGGCTTCAGGTTAATGATTCTACAGTTTATAAACTGGACTGCAATGAGAAAACAAAAAATTTACTTCTTAAAAATCAAGGTGAATTGTATAAAATATACTTTACAAAAAAAACAGACACAAAAACAGGCATCAAATTGGAAGTAACAAAAACAGAAAAAATTAAAAAATAATTATAAATTTTTAGAGGTTTAACATGAAAAAAAGTTTAATAGTTCTGATACTTCTTCTTACCGTAACATCTTTAATAACAGCTCAAAGTGAAGTTGTTAGTAAAGCAAAAGAGAATAATGCTAAAATTTCTTACAAAATAGATGCAAGACCTTTTTTAGAAAAATCGGAAAGACAGGTAACCGAATTTTTAAAAAAGAATCCCGATTATTTCAACAAATTAAAACTGAAAAAATCCACTGCATGGAATTTTTCCATAGGTTCCACTAAAGAATGGTTTGCATCAAACTTACAAACAAACAGTTTTTATAAGGTTCCTTCTACTTGCAGGGCAATCGGAACGCATTGTTATATTTTTGTTGAAGACGCAATTTGGAATTCCCGGGTTTCACAATCCAATGTAGACGCTATAAAAAATGAATTTGACAACAGCACCCCGGCAGATCCGAATAAAGGAATTTATCAAACAGATGTAGATTCTTTCGGAGACCCGCCCGATGTTGATAATGATCCTAAGATTATTATTCTTATTCTTGATATAAAAGACGGTTATAACGGTTCCGGTGGTTTTGTGGCTGGTTATTTTCATTCGGTAAATGAAGTGGCAGGTACCAACAGCAATATGGCGGAAATTTATTATTTAGATGCCGATCCCGTTAATTTATCCACTGCTTCCGGATTGAACGACGCAATGAGCACTACCGCGCATGAATTTCAACACATGATTCATTTTAACTATCACAACGGTACTGCGGGAAAACCCGTTCAGACTACATTTTTAAACGAAGGATGTTCTACAACAGCGGAGGTTCTTTGCGGCTATCCTATATATCCGCAAAATTTATTTAACAACGATTTTAACGAATATTTACTTACTTGGAGAACCGGTAACGCTGTACTGAACGACTATTCGAGAGCTGCCAGATTTACAACATATATGTATGAACAATTTGGTATTGATTACTTAAGAAAGTTTGTACAAAGCTCATTGGTGGGAATAGCGGGAATAAACGATGCTTTGAGCAAATTGACAAATCCTACTAGTTTAAGATTTAAGGGAGCAATTGAAAATTGGTTAATGGCAAACATTTTAAATGATAAAAGCATTAATTCCGCTTGGGGTTATACAACACCGAACGTAAACAACGTAAACGCGCTAAATCTTCTTAATCCTAATTACACTTCGCCTACAATTAATGTTGAAAAAGCGGCAGCAGATTATGTAACGTTTTCTCACGGTAAAAATCTTTCAATTCAGTTTAACGATTCCGGAAACGGCAAGCTTAAGTTTAAAGTTATTAAATATAACAACAACAATACTGTGGAAATAGATTCGTTAAATCCTAATACACCCTATAATTACAGCAACTTCGGAACTACATTTAATAAAATAACTTTTGCCATTCTAAATCCGGAAACATCGTCGGCTTTCCCGTATTCTTACACTGCTACTGGGCAAGCCAGCAGTATTGAATTAGCTTACGATGAAAATGAACCGACGGGAGTACTGCCGTTAAGCAATAACGATACGGTATGCGTCGTATTCGACGGTGTTTCCGGCGGCACATTGGATTCAATTAGAGTTGCATTACGCCAAGCCGGCTCGGTACACGGAGGAATATACGAATATACAGGGACACTCAGACCTACGCCTTTAGGAAACGTATTGGTTCCAAACTTAACGGTAACTTCAAACATTGCACAAAAACCGCCTTATCCTTATCCTGTACCTTGGCCGAATTGGATAACAGTTGATTTAACTTCCGCAAACATCGATGCAAGTAATTCTTTTGTCGCCGCATTTGTGGTTGAAGGCACTTATCCGCAGCAGAATAGAATTATGGTTACTGAACAGCCAAATGTAAATAATCACAGTTTTACTTATCTAAATCAACCCTCTTCGGGTAATCCCGATTGGTATTTTTTAACAAACTCCGGCGATTCCGTTTTTACATATTTAATTAGAGCTTATGTCGGTTTTAAAGTTACGGGAGTTGAAGAAACAACCGAGTTACCGAAAAATTTTGAAGTCAAACAAAATTATCCGAATCCTTTTAATCCTTCTACTAAAATTCAATATTCTTTACCGAATACAGCAAATGTTAAGGTAAAAGTTTATGATTTACTCGGTAATTTAGTTAGAACGTTCACAAATGATAACCAGACCGCCGGTATACATGAAATTAACTTTGATGGCACAAATCTTGCAAGCGGTATTTATATATATCGCATCCAAGCAATAAGTAATAAATCAGGGCAACTTTTTGAACAATCAAGGAAAATGCTTCTGATAAAATAAAAAACTAATTTATTAACATATAGGAATGGGATATGAAATCAAATCTACTTGCATTTGCTGCTATTATTGTGCTTACTATGCTTGTATTTATCAACAATACAGGGACAGACAATTATTCTCTTCTTAAACCGACTGCCGGTAAAGAAGACGATCCATACGGAGCCTCAAGGTACCGCTTTGACATGATTCGCGGTAAATCCGAATCTATTGACCCTCTTGCACGCCAGAGAGCAATAAATTACACAAAAGAAAATTTAATTGTAAGAAGTTTAAACAAAACTGATAACATTTCCAGCTGGTCTGCATTAGGCCCCGGAAATATTGGCGGAAGAATCCGTTCTATTATTGTACGTCCTTCAAACTCCAACCATATTCTAATAGGTGCCGTTGCCGGCGGTATTTGGAAATCTACGGACGGCGGAGCATCTTGGACACCAAAAATTGATGACGGTAACCCGCTTGCAATAGGAAGCATGGTAAACGACGGTGATGTTGTTTATGCAGGTACCGGCGAAGGCTGGTTTAATATTGATGCGGTTTACGGCGGCGGTATTTGGAAATCCACCGATTTTGGAGAAACATGGACATTATTACCAAGTACAACAGGTTCTAACGTTTGGAAGTTTAGAGATGTAAGACAAATGAGAATCGACCCTTCGGGCAATGTTTATGCTGTTACTTTCGCCTATAACTCAAAAGGGGGTGTGGGAAGCTATAAAACTGATGGAGGTTTGTACAAATCAACCGATGGCGGAAACAGTTGGACTAAAATAAGTCCGACCGACTTCGCAACAAATTATTTCAACGGTACGGATGCAATTCCAATTTCTTCCTCTACAATTTTATTTGCCACTAACGCTAACGGCAGTACCCTTGGCGGAATATACAGAACAACCGACGGAGGTACAACTTGGACTCAAATTACTTCCGGGCTGCCCACGTCGGATTACGGTAGAATTGCAATGGCGCAAGACCCGAACAATGCAAATACCGTCTACGCTGTTTTTGCAGGTAACAGCACAAACGATGGTCTAAACGGAATTTACAAAACTACCGATGGAGGATTGAATTGGTCGGTATTACCAAAACCGGGAAACCTTATAACAACCAGCGGTCAATCTTACCTGGGTAGCCAAGGATGGTACGACAATGTTATTTCCGTTGATCCGCATAATTCCAATAATATTTATGTCGGTGGAGTTGAAGATATGAAGTCGACCGACGGTGGAAATACATGGTCGCAAATAACTTTTTGGATATCCAGCACATCTGTGCATGCAGATCACCATGCAATTGTTTTCGATCCGAATACGGCAAACGTTGTTTATGACGGTGATGACGGAGGTATTTACAAAACCACCGATGGAGGTTCCAGTTGGACTGCATTAAATAACGGATTGCAAATTACACAGTTTTACGGGGGTGCAACGGAAGCAAACGGCGTAAATTATCAAGGCGGAACGCAAGACAACGGTCACTTGAAATACAACGGCTCAGGAACTAATTGGACGGAAGTACAGGGTGGTGACGGCGGTTACGCTGCAATCAGTCAATCTAATTCCCAAATCGGTTACGAAGAATATGTTTATTTGCAAATTGACAAAACTACTGATGGCGGCAACAGTTGGAACGATGCTACAAACGGTTTAACAGATGCCGGAGATGGAAATGTTTGTTTATTCATTGCACCGTTTTCAATGAACCCCGAAAACTCCGATGTTTTAATTGCAGGCTCCGATAATGCATGGGTTACCACCGATGCAGCGGGAAATTGGAGCGCTTCAAGCTCCACACTTTCAACCGGAGCCAAAGTAAGTGCGGTTACTATTGTTAACAGCTCTTCACCATATTTAGGTTTTGCCGGAACTACAGACGGCAAAGTATTCAAATCAACAAACCTTACAGGCAGCGGCGATACTTGGACGGAAATTACACCAACAGGTAATAACGGGGCTTGGGTAAGAAGAATAACCGTTGACCTGAATAATAAAAATCATATTTATGTTTGCTATTCCGGTTATAACAACGATGGAGTAAGTCCAACAAAACATGTGTGGTATTCAAGCGATCAGGGTACAACCTGGACAGATATTTCCGGAAATTTACCTGATGTGCCTGTTCATAGTTTAGTTGTTGATCCGGGCAATAGTCAAGTTTTGTACATAGGAACCGAAACCGGTGTTTATCAAACAGACGACCACGGAACGACTTGGGTTAAAAAAGGAAGCGGGATGCCGGACTTTGCACCGGTTGACGAGTTAGTTAGACAAACAGGGACAAACAAGTTATTTGCATTTACACACGGAAGAAGTGTTTTCGCAACCAGTTCTGCTCTTCCTGTTGAATTGGTAAGTTTTAATGCATCTGCTAATTCAGAAATTGCAAAGCTAAACTGGGAAACAGCTACAGAGGTTAATAATTACGGATTCGAAATTGAACGAGCTCCGTTCAATCAAAACGGAACTAAACCAAGTCGGGTTGATTGGGAAAAGATAGGTTTTGTGAAAGGTAACGGAAACAGTAATTCACTGCATAAATATACATTTACCGATAAACCCTTGGGAGGGACTAAATTCCAATACAGACTTAAACAAATTGATATGGACGGATCTTTTACATATTCTAAAGTTGTTGAAGTGAATTTAATAATCAACAATTTTGAATTAGGTCAAAACTATCCTAATCCGTTTAATCCCAGTACTGTTATAAATTATAAGCTTTCACGCAAGAGCAATGTAATCCTGAAAATATACGATGCTATTGGCAATGAGGTTGCAACTCTGGTTAACGGAGTAAAACCTGCCGGAAGTTATAATGTAAATTTCAACGCTTCGAATCTTGCGAGCGGTTTATATATTTATAGAATTCAAGCCGGTAATTTTACTCAGCAAAAGAAAATGATGCTCTTAAAATAATATCATATGATACTAACTATAAATAAAATAATTTTCAATACTTACAAAGAGAATGCCGCATATAAAATGTATGCGGCATTTTTACTTTATACTGTATTCTACTTTCCAAATAAAAACTAATTTTAATATTCTTTGTGAAATTGCTTTATATAATTTCACCAACCCGGAATACAAGAGTTCACATATTTTTTATAATTTAATATTAAAATATTTTCTGATATTCTCTTGCTTTTCTTTCTTTCCAGCTTCCTTTATGATAAGCATAACCGGCAATTAAGGGGAAAGCAATAGTAGCTTCGGAATAAACCATTTGTTCGAACGTTGTTTGAACTTTACCCCAAGAACTGGCTTCTTTTAACGTTGAGCTTGAAAGAGCTCCGTCCCTAACATCGGCAACAGTAATTTGAACGGCATATTTATGCATCGGCGCATCTTCCTTAAGAATATCTGCAGCAACAACAATATCTTGCGTAAAGTTTTTTGGCACTCCACCGCCAACCATAAAAATACCGGTTTCTTTACTTTTCAGTTTAATTTTTGTAAGCTCAAGAAAATCTTTACCGGAATCAAAAGAAACATGTTTATACGGGTTCTTTGTTTGATGCATAACTATTCCGAATCCTGCCGAGCAATCCGAGAAAGCCGGTACAAAAATAGGAACATTATTTTGGTATGCGGCATAAATTACGCTATCATCAACTTCGGGACCTCCGTGCTCGTGCAGGTATTTACCAAATTTCCAGAGCAGTTCGCGGGAAGAATACGGACGCGGTTCAAGCGAATCAAAAATGACGGCGGTTGTTTCATCACAAATTCTCAATTCATCTTCGTCAATAAACGTGTCGTAAATTCTATCGATATGTAAATTTCTTAACTCCTCATCATTAACATAAGGCGAACCGATATAATGTTTAAACCCTAAAGCTTCAAAAAAATCTTGGTCAACCATAATTGCACCGGTTGAAACTATAACATCAACCATGTTATTCGAAACCAAATCATACACTACTTTTTTCAAGCCGGCGCTAAACAAACTACCAGCCAGTGTTAAGATTATTGTTGTATCTTTATCGTTAAGCATTTTATCATATATGGCAGAAGCTCGGTAAAGATCCCTTGAAGAAAAAGCCATATGTTTCATATCTTCTATAAAGTCAATAACATTATGCTTCTTAATATCGATATGCTTTATTGTTTCTTTTAAGTAATTTGATTTCATTTTAATTTTCCCTTATAACTTGAATTAAAAATTAATAATATACCCGAGAGCTACTATCGCAACAAACAAAATACCATAAATAAATTCATATATACCTATTTGTTTTATATTTAATTTTTTTCTGAACTTTGAAAGCCCGATGGAAGAGCGGACGACTAAAATTAAAACTGCTAAAATTGAAAGGTAAGGAATAAGCTTTTCAAAAGATAAAAAAATTGTTATCAACAATCCGAACATCCCGAATACATTTACAAATCCGGATA
>JALSTI010000306.1 GCA_026983795.1 Melioribacteraceae bacterium | reverse complement strand
AAATCCACAGTAATTAACCGTGCATTAGGAATATTTGAAAAATCATTCACAAAAGAAGATATATAGTAATTAAGCTTTTTCTCCCTTTGATCCACCGGCACCAAATTAACATCCATACTGGCAAGATTGGAACCGATATCCCTGTCGTTCATTTTTCCCAAATTTGTAACTATATTAACAATACCGGGATAACTTTTAATTTTATTCTCCATTTGTTTAAGCACTTTTCCCGTTTCGGTTAAATTATATTCCGGAGGTAATTCAACCGTTATATGAATTTGTCCGTTATCAGATTTTGGAATCATATCAAAACCGATTTTAGGACCATAATAAGCGACAGAGATAAGGAATAAAATGAATGAAATAACAACAATAGCAATACTGATAAACTTATTGGCTAAAGATTTTGTCAAAAGCCGTCTATAAAACTCATCCCATTTACGATAAAAATTATCCATTTTCTGAGATAACTTTCCTACCTGACCGTCTTTTTTAATCATTAGTGAAGCAAGCATAGGAGTAAGAGTAAACGAGAAGAACAAAGAGAAAAGAGTAGAAAATGCGGCTGCCAGAGCCAGCTCTTTCATAAACATTCCAACCATGGAAGACATATTAGCAATAGGTAAAAAGACCACTACATTTGTTAACGTTGCAGCTATTACCGCAACCGCAACTTCCGTAGTTCCCTTTAATGCCGCATCTTTAGGAGAATTTCCCATATTTTTATGCCGGAAAATATTTTCCAGAACAACCACGGAATTAGATACCAGCACGCCCACGGAAACCGATATTCCCATTAAAGACATCACGTTAAGACTCATATCAAACCATTGAAAAAGAAGAAATGTTGATATGATTGACGCCGGCATTGAGAGGGCAACTATAATTGTTGATCTGATATTGAACAGGAATATAAAAAGTATAATGGACGTAAGGATAATTCCAAGTATAATATTGCTCATTGTATCATTAACGGAAGCACGCGTAAAAGTTGAATTATCGCTCACCACTTTCAAACTTAAACCTTGGGGCAAAGATTTATTAATATCGGGCAGAGCTGCGCGCACCGCATTGGAAACATCAACCTCGTTACCGTCGCTACTTTTAATTATTGAAAGCCGGACAGCATTCGAATCCGTAATTCCCGTTTCAGCATCAAAGAAAACCGCTCGGCTGCGAATTTCCTTACCGGCATCTTCTACATCGGCAATTTGACTCAATCTTTTATTTCCAAAAGCAGTAGGAATTTGAAGATTCTTTAATTCATCAACCGCTTGAAATTTTCCTTTTACGCGGACGGAATATTCTTGCTCCTTAAGTTTAAAAGTACCGCTCGGTAAATCAATATTTTCCCTTGCTAATATTTGTAATAATTGCGGTAGTGATATGAAATTTTTATATACAACTTTGTTATCGAAAGCCACGCGTATCTCACGCTCCTGTCCACCGGTAATTTTTACATCCGCAACGCCTTGAACTTGTGAAAATCTATCTTTGATTGTTGTCGATGCCAAATGATAAAGAGTTCTCGGATCAACATTCCCGCTTAGTACAATATCCATAATGGGAAATGCGTTAATATCAATTTTTTGGATTATCGGTTTTTTCGCATCGGACGGCAGCTCGTTTAGAATTTGATCAACTTTATCTTTTACTTCTTGATTAGCTACATCCACATCTTTTGTAAGTTCAAATTCAAGAAGTGTAATAGCCACACCGTCAAGGTTATAAGATTCGATCCTTTTAATTTGACTAATTGTAGAAACTGCATCTTCAACCTTTTTTGTAATTAAAGTCTCGGTCTCTTTCGGTCCGGCGCCCGGAAAGACAGTAGTTACCGTAACATAAGGAATTTCCACTTGAGGCATGTGGTTAAGATTCAGCTTGTTGAATGCAAGTCCGCCAAATAAAATAAATACCAATAAAATAACGGTGGTAAGTACCGGGCGGTTAACAGAAAGTTTAGCTAAGAACATTATTCCTCCTCTATTTTACCACATTAATTTTAATTCCGTCACTTAATCTGCCGTTGCCTTTTACAATTAACGAATCCCCGGCATTGAGACCAGATCCGATCAAATAATCAATTCCGCTTTCATCAGAAACAGTAACATATTGAATTTTCGCCTTACCGTCTTTAGCAACATAAACATAATTTTTAGAATCACTGTTTTTCACCAAATTACGCGGGACAACAATTGCATTATTCAATTTATTAGTAATTATTTTCACATCGGCGGTAGTGCCCGGGAATATTTCTCTTTTACTGTTATCAAAAACAAGGTCGGCGGAAAATGCTTGTTTCATAGGATCAACACCGAAAGATATTTGCGATACTTTTCCTTTATACGTACGGCCATTAACGGTAGCAAACGCATCCATACCTTTTTTAATTTCCATTCGTTCCGAATCGGACAACCAAATTCTGATTTTCATTTTACTAAGATTAGCCAAAACAAATAAAGGAGTTCTTTTTTTAACGTTATCGCCTTCGTGAACCAGTATATCGGTTATCATTCCGCTGTACGGTGCATCCAAAAAGAGCATCTGGCGCATAGTTTCGTAATTCCTTTTATCAACCAAATATTTAGCTTCAATGCCGTCATAATTTGATTTGGATGTTTGACCCGCTTTATATAATGCTTTTATTCTTTCATAATTTTTTTTCGAATTTTCGTAAGCTGCTTTTGCCTGCTGTATTTGAGAAGCCGGTGAATCTTCGGGGAATTGAATTATCACTTCGTTTTTCTTCACATAATCACCGGGTTTATGTCTTATTTTTTCTATACGTCCACCAATCATTGCACCAATTACCGTTTGGCGAATACCCTCGAAATTCCCAATGAAATTCAAGTGTTTTTCGAACGGCTGCTTTTTAACGACATTAACAACAACCGGCATGCCGTTTTCCCTTTGAATTTCTTCCATACTTTTAGACGACTTGGCATTTTCGCTGCTACAACCCGATAAAAATAATGCCGTTACCGAAATAACAAAAAGCAGTTTCGCAAAAAAAGATTTGTCAGTTTTCATTACGTTTCCCTTAAATTAATCTTCTAAATATTTATTAAAATTTTTCAAATAGTTTTGTTTAACATTTCCTATAAGATTATCCAGTTCGGCTTTTGCAATAACAAAATCGTTAATTGCTTTTATTCTATTTGTCTTTGCCAGGCTTAATTCCACATCCGCATTTTTAACTTCCAGCTGTGTAGCCGTTCCCTCTTTATATTTCACCGTTGCAATTTTATACGCTTTTTCAGCAAGTTTAACATTTCTGTTTAACGCTTCAATTTCTTCTTGAACGCGTTTCAAATTTTCCACTTTTTGTTTTACCTGACTCGTTACAAAATCTTTTAAATTTTTGATTTGTTCGCTTGTTTGAAGAGATGCAATTTTGGATTGTTCCACCTTTTTGGCTATACGTCCGCCTTTAAAAAGATTAAGAGAAAAATTAACCCCAATCATAGAAGACCTGTAGTTTTGGAAATCCCAATTATCGGAACTTCCGGCAAACTTATAATTCCCAAACAGTGATATGGTAGGCCAATAATCCGACCTGTCAATTTCAATAAATTCATTATCCACTTGCTGCTTAATTTTTAATGTATTTAAATCGAAATTATTTTCCGTAGCCCGTTTAATCAAATCGTCTATATTATCCAATTGAAGCGGCGTATAATCAAAGTTACCTTTAACGTCAATAACCTCGTTTTGCTCAAGTCCCAAGGCTATTTTCAATCCGTCTTTAGCTGTTTCCAAAATATTTTCAAGCTCTTTTAATTTAGGTTTAATATTTTCGACTTGCACTTCAACTTGCATTTTATCAAAATCCGAGACCAAACCTTTTTGGTGAAGAGCTTTTACGTTAGCTAAATTTTCTTGGGCATTTTGTAACCTGGTTTTTGTTATAGAAACCAATTCCTTACTTAATAAAACACCGAAGAATGCTTTTTTAACATTAAGAATCGTCTTGGCAACAGTCCCCTTTAATTGTTCTTGCGATAAGTTGTGATAAATTTCCGAAGCACCAATACCTCTAAAAACAGCCGAGTTAAATAATATTTGTGTTACTTGTGCCGTAGCCGAATAATTATTTGATTGGGCAAAACTCTGCAATTTCGATTCTAACGGTTTGAATTTTGTTTTATCGAAAGGCAGCAGTTTTTCGTCGAACAGGATACCGTAGACTGCATTTCCCAAAAGGGATTGAAAATCCGGGAACGGAGTTTTCGGTTTTTCCAAAAATCTGCTAAAGTTAGCCGAAACGTCCAAACTGGGCAACGCATAACCGAAAGCTTCATCAACGGCAGCTTGTGATTTTTCCACTTCCATTTCGGCAATTTTGATTTCCCTGTTATTTTTAAGAGCTGTTTCTATTGCTTGCTCTAACGTAAATACCCGCGATTGCCCCATAGCGGCAGAAACGAGGAAAATTAAAACCAACAACGAATATTTAATTTTTTCTTTATACATCATAATTTTTCCGGTTATTTGTTATTTCTTTATTCCATTCAACATATAATTTATGATTCTATTAATTGTTTTACTTACCAAATCAAAATCGACTTCGTGTAAGAATTGAACGTTTGAGTTTATATAAAAATTCAATTCAATCGATTGCACTATTAGAATAATATCCGCGGCAAAATTTTTTGTGTTGTGTTTATGAAATAAATCCGATTCAATTCCCTGCTTCAGTATTTTTTCGAATATTTCCAATTGCCTCTGTCTGAAATTTTGATGATATTTTTCCAAATTCGATTTTATTTCGAGGTATGCCTTTCGTGTGATTGAATATTTAGTACTTCTTTCGTGAATAAAATACATCAGCTCGGAAATACATTTTAACATTTTTTTGTCTGCTAACGCATCGGTTTCAATAATTTTTCGCTGTTTTTCAAAATATTCGGCAGCTTCATCGTTAATTAACTCTTTAAACAGCGCTTCTTTGCTGTCGAAATAATAGTAAAGTGAATTTTTCTTTATTCCTACAGCGCCCGCTATATCTTCCAATAAAGTTTTACTAAATCCGTATGCAGCAAATATTTTTCTGCTTACGTTTTTAATCTCTTCCCGTTTTTGATCAAAATTATCCATGTAAATATAAATTCTAATTTTCGAACTTTCGAATTAATAGTTCGAAACATAAAAAATTCCAGATTAAATGCAAAATATTTTTTTTAATATTTTAATTCCGCTTACTTTTGAATATTCCGCTTATAATCATCAAGTCCTATTAACCTCTTTAAATTGTTACAATTATTTTGTTATTATTACTTTATGAAAAAAATGTTTGCTTCATTTATATTAACAATACTTGGCTGGTCGGTGGCAAAAAATTTACCAGAGGATAAAAAATTTGTTGTAATTGCCGCACCCCATACCAGTAATTGGGACTTTTTATATTTCATTTTGTTTGCATGGTCAACAGGACTCAAATTCCATTGGATTGCAAAACACACATTATTTAAAGGTCCGTTTGGAAAAATATTCAAATGGATGGGTGGAATTCCTATTAACAGACAAATCCGGAGTAATTCAATTGAGCAAATTGCGGAAGAATTTGACAAGCATGAAAATTATATAGTTACAATTGCTCCCGAAGGTACCCGCTCGAAGGCCAAGTATTGGAAAACCGGCTTTTACCACATTGCACGGCAAGCTAAAGTTCCTGTTGCTCTTGGTTTTATCAATTATAACAGAAAAATAGTCGGTATTGCGGATAAATATTACCCGTCGGAAAATCTGAAAGAAGATCTTATAAAAATTAAAAAGTTTTATGAAGATAAAACCGGTAAACACCCGTCGCTGCATTCCGAAATAAAATTAAAGGAGCGAGAATAAATTACTTTTAACCAACTACCAAAATTTATTGAGGTTTTATGAACAACAAATTATTAATAATTATCGGCAGTGCGGAGCTTGAAAAAGCGCGGACAGGTTTACTATATGCCGTAAATGCCAAGCGGAACAATTGGCTTAACGATATTAAGTTAATCTTTTTCGGTCCTTCAGAAAAATTAATATTGGAAGACGAAATAATTCAACAATACG
>JALSTI010000305.1 GCA_026983795.1 Melioribacteraceae bacterium | reverse complement strand
CTTTACCTTCCGGCGCAATTGTTGACGTTGACGGGGAGAAATATATTCTTGTTCAGGAAGAGTTCGATAATAACAAATATGTTTTTGGGAAAATCAGAGTTGAAACCGGAAAATCAAACGACGGATTTACGGAAATAATCAATCCGGAATCAATCGAAGGTAAAAAGGTACTGGTCAAAGGTGCATTTAATTTAATTCAATAACAAACGCGCTACAAGTAAAATTGATTACTTATAAATAAAACCCGGCACTTGCCGGGCTTTTGATTGATTTATTTAATCAGCAGCATTTTGCGGGTTTGTATAAAATTGCCGGCTTGTAATTTGTAGAAATATATTCCACTCGGCAAATCACCGGAAACTGAACTTGCATCGAATGTGACTTGATATGTTCCCGCTTGTTGTCTTTCGTTTACCAGCGTTGCCATTTCCCTGCCAAGTACATCGTATATTTTCAAATTTACCAATACCTCAGAGTTCCCCGCTTTACCAATACCAACTTTGGGAATTGTGTATTTAATTGTTGTTGACGGATTGAACGGATTGGGATAATTTTGATATAGCTTAAATTCTTTTCCAATTTTCCTCTTGAAAGAAATACCAACCGGTTGTTCTTGAAAATTATTTTCATAAAACTTTTGTACATACTCATCAATTTCACGTGCAACGGTGATTGAATTTAACGAATCGGTTCCTCTTCCGGCAATAATTGCAAATGTAATTGTTATTGGTTTTCGCGGTACCAATCTAAACGGTCCGCTTGATATTATAAAATATGAATCTTGATGCCAAACTTGCCGCCATCCTTTCCCGGTTACCGGATCCCCCGAAAAAACAAACTTCGGGTTTATCTTCTCACAGTTATCCAATTCATTATAATTACCCAAATAAAAAGTGCACGGGTCATAAACATCTCCACAGCCGTTTAATCCTCTTAAATAATTGATAACAGAACTTATCGTGACGGGTGGCTCAACGCACCAACTTCTACCTAAGTAAACTATTGAAGTTGCATCTATAGACCGGGACCCTTTGATTATTCTTTTACCCAAATATGGTCCTAAATTTAGAATTGTACTGTCAATAGCTGTGTCAATTCCTTCATCATATTGGTTATTATTGTTGTTGTCAATAAAAGTTACGTTAGGAATAGATGTTTGAACTCCTTGCAATAAATCGACCAAAACCGCAGGAGAGTTTATGCCAAACTTTTCGTCTGTGCCATGATTATAACCGTAGCCGTAATTCTCAACCGAATCCGAACCCATTCTGTCATCTACATAATCACCGATATCCGGATCAACAGCTAAACCAAAATAAGCGTCTTCCAATACTTCATCGTCACGGTTCTTGTTTTCGATTATGTACCTAGCAAAAATTACATTGCTTAAATTCTGATTTGTTTCGGGTGAATAAGCAAAAACCGTTTGCCGTACTTCTATATCCAGCGGCATTGTAGCATTTGGGGGCTCACCTTTTCTTGTATTTCCGTCGTTCACAACACACCAAGCTGTAAAATCGCCAAGCAAATCGGGTCTGTCCTCGTTTTCATCCCATATTCCGTTCCCGTTTTTATCAACCGGGTCATAAATGCCGTTACCATTCCCGTCATAAAAAAGCGCACCTTGTTCTACGGCTTTTTTCCATTCATTCCAACTTGTCCCGAATGCCGGATCACTCGATTTTACAATATAAAACTTGTACTTTGCACCATATTTTGCCGGTATATTGCCCGGAACGTAATTATCCATCAAATTAAATATTCCGTTTCCCCACAAAGTATCATGACGGTATCCCCCGATCAAAAAGCCGGTTTGAAATAATATGGAATTACTATCTAATGTGGTTGTACCCTCTGGGGTTGTAGCGCCGGTTGAACCGTCGTTTTGCAGAAACATTTTTATATTATTTATATCGACAAATTCCGTATCAAATTCCTGAGCTTGTAATATTATGTTTGTAATGAAGATTATAAGTAAAATTGATTTTATCATCTTTTCCCCTTTATTTAACATAGGTAATTTTTTGTGTGAATGTTTTATCTCCGATTTTTAATATAATAAAATAGAAACCACTTGGTAATTCCCAATTGTTTTGGGAAAAATCCAAATTAAAACTGTGTATTCATTCATTCTGAATGGTTTTCATCAAAGTACCTATTCTTTCACCGAGTGAATTAAATATTGCAAGCTCGACCTCACTGGTATTTAATAAGGAATATTTGATTACTGTACCGGAGTTAAACGGATTGGGATATGCAGGAAATAATGAATCTACTCTTTCGGTATTGTTTGAAGTGGCTTTTTTTTCCATGAAAGTATTTGAATGTGCACAATCTGATTGGGAAAATTCAGATTCAAGGTTAGTTATATCCACTGCGGTTACTGCATAACATATTTGCGGCGAAAATTTACCGCCGGATATTGTGACATCAACATCAGTATATGTATTGATTGTATTACTTACGGAGGCAATTTGATGATACTGTCCACCACCGCCAGAGCGGTAAATGTTATAATTAACAATATCACTTTCTGGGTTAAAATCCCAAACTATAGTTGGATTTTCTCCGTTAATTCCGTATACTATAACATTTTCCGGTGTTGATGGAACATCAAGCGGGCATCTTAAGTTTGGCGTGTTATAATCTTTAACATCCCACCAATTAATATAAGTGTAGCCCGCAATACCTACTTCTTTCCAGTTTGGGTCTTTCATTAAATCAGTTGAATTTGTCGAGTGTCCATTATATAAATATAATTTTTGAGAGCTGACATTATAGCGCAAAGTTAAATCATTATCTCCCTTGTTTTCACACATGCTACAATTGCCACCGCCCAAAAATCCGCAATCCCTGTTATCATAATAAACATAAGTAATTAATTGCCAGCCGTTATTCCAATAATACACAGATATTTTATATTGAGACAATCGTGTCGCTATTTCGTCATTATTGTTACTTAAAGGTGTTCCACAATCACTTTCAGCAAATATTCCTTTATTTGTTCCCAAATATTGTCCATTTATGATAATATATTTTGTAGAAAATTCTCCGGAACAAAGAGAATAATTACAACCGCCATTAGTACAAAACATTCGTTCATTTGTAACATGTGACACTTCAAATTTTACAGAACCACTGTATGCAGGATCACCTGACTGAACTTGAAATGCAAACTCAATTCTTGTAGAATTCGAAGAATTTTGAGCATTTATAATTGAAATATTTAGTATAATAAACAAAACTAAAAAAAATAATAAATTTATATTATTTAGATTTTGGAACATTAAATAAATAGCAGTGGCGATTTCCTTCGCTTTACGGGGGGGGATTTTTTTGTGGTTCATTTTCAGCCTCTCAATTTATTAATAAATGAATATCGAATATCCACTATAAAATAGATGAAAATGATTTACTATTAATTTAAAAATAATAAGTTGAAAGTCAATACCGAAAACCGGTACAACAGATGCCCGCTTTGGCGGGAATGACGAAATGCGAAAATCCGTTCCTTTCAGATCCCGGAACAAGTCCGGGATAACAAGACAAACAAGAGCAACTAGCAATCAGAAACCGTCATGCTGAACTTGTTTCAGCATCTCTCACTCGTCATGCTGAATTTATTTCAGCATCTAATGCTGCCTTTCAGATTGGCGTATTCGCGGCTGAAATAAAAAAGCCCGGCATTTTCACCGGGCTTCGGTTGAATAAGAGTAGTTAAGCATCACTTCATCAAAATCATTTTTTTCACTGCGCTGTAATTTCCGGCGGTAAGTTTGTAAAAATACAAACCACTCGGAAGATTTGAACCATCGAAATTAACTTGATAAGATCCGGGTGCTTTCTCACGGTTTACAAGAGTTGCAACTTCACGACCGAGTAAATCGTAAACCAGAAGTTTAACTTTTGTTGCTTGCCGATTGTTAATTGCCGGAATTGCATATTTGATTGTTGTGCTTGGGTTGAACGGATTTGGATAGTTTTGGTAAAGGATAAAACTTAAAGGGATTATCACTTCGTCATTTTCAATTCCAACAACTACCGTTGAATCCGGAATATATTTGATTGCCATTGTTGATAGTGTATCATTACCACCTATAACCAAAACATTACCGTTTTGTAAAACTGTTGATGTACCGGTGCTTCTAATATCGGGCATGTCCTCACCTCTTATCCATCTTCTGGTTTTAACGTCAAATATATCGGTTCTTGAGATTCCCCCGGAGTGCACTAGGATGTACCTGTTACTCAGTTTACTCAAATGAAAATGATTTTTTCTGTTGAAATCAGTTGAATCGGCTGTTTCCCATGTAAATGAATAAAAATTAAATATTTCACAATTTCCTTCAGAATCAATTACAACTAAAAGGCTATCTCCAATTCCAACAGCTTTTGCCGTTGATGATATAATATTTGCCCTAGGCAGCAAAATCCATTGGTTGGTCATTAAATTATAGAGCTGGAAAGAGAGGTAATGGGAAATGTTATTATATTGAACAGCAAAAATTAAACTATCATTAACCAAACCAACAGAGGGCTTGTAATCCAGTGGTTCAATTAATTCGGCAGCTTCTACCCATTTTTGTTCTATAGAATTATAAATTTCACATTCGTAGACTGGCGCCGGAGCGTACATTAAATAATCAATGTAGTAACCACCAATAACCATTACATTTCCGTTTGGTAACAATATACTTGCGGAACAAGCCCGGGCATATTTCATGCTGTCAGTTTCTGTCCAATTATCAATAACAGGATCATACAGTTCACATTTTTTTGTTGCGTCACTGCCGTTATCTCCACCAGAAACCAACACTTTCCCGTTTTTCAAAAGTATGGCAGAATGATTCTCTCTACCATATTTCAAAGAAGCAACTTTAACCCAATTATCAGTAATGTGATCATAGGTAAAGCTCTGAGCAGAAGGATGATATAAAGTATCGGCAATATTTAAGAATCCGCCGGTAATCAATACATTCCCATCTTTTAACAATACAGCCGAATGGCGGGAAATATATTTATAGTTGGGAATTGATCCTGCATCAACCCATTTATCATTCAATTGGGCAGTAAGAATCAAGGAACTTATAAAAAATATGACCATTGAAATTTTCATTTTCATTATTATTCCCTCGCCATAATTTATTGCAAATATATAAGTTTTCCTTTTGCTATAGGTTGACTGTTTGCAAAAATAAGATAATAATAAGCACCACTGCTGCAGTCTGAAAATTCAATGAAATACTCTTTAATGCCTTCTGTCAATCTGCCAATTTTTGCCCTTTTAATTTCTTTACCTAAAGAATTAAATATAATAATTTCGACGTCTGAATTTGACGTTAATTCAAATTTTATTCTTGTCGACGAGTTAAACGGATTAGGATAAGAACCCAAAGTTATCTTCCGACTTATATCATTTTCATCTTTAAATTGTTTTTTTGAAATACTGTTTGTTGGGACATTAACAATATTTGAAGGGAAAGATTCATTGTTTTGTTTGATTGCGGTAACATAATAGTATGCATTTAAAGGCGCATTTTTGTTGAGAATATCTACTTCAGTGTCAACATAACTATTAGTGGCACCGTTAACTGTTGTGATTAAACTATAAGCTCCGCAATCTTCCCCACAATTATTAATATTCCTGTATATATTATATGAATCTGCGTCCGGATTGGTTACCAAATCCCAAGTTAGTTTCGGATTGCCCGAATAGTTATGCCATGAAAGATTTTGTGGGGTTGATATATAAAAATAGGCACTAGTTAATTTATTGGAATTAATAATTCCGGTGTGCATTCTAAAAAATTGACCATCGGTAAAATGCTCCATACAACAAGCACACGTATAAGACATTATATTTTGAACATCAGGGGAAAATGGCGTTGAGTCAGCAAGTAAATATACGCAATCTGAACTCACAGTTTGACAATTACTGCAATCTTTATTTTCTAACGTATTACAACCCAGATTAGGATCCGGAGGTGTATCACATACTTTATCTCCCTTTTCTTCACAACCGGAACCGTCGAAATCTTTACCGAAGCGCCATTCATGAGTATGGTATAATCCTAAACA
>JALSTI010000304.1 GCA_026983795.1 Melioribacteraceae bacterium | reverse complement strand
ATATAACTCAATTCGAGACTAAATTGGCGGGAGCTGAATTATGAGTATCTCAAGACGTGAATTTATTAAACGCAGTTCGTTAGCGGCCGGAGCTTTAACAGTTTTATCGGGAACAACGGTTAAAGGATTAAATAGAAAAAATTACCCGAACGGTTGGAAAGGCCGCCAACGTGTTAAAGAAATTCCATCAATTTGCGAAATGTGCTTTTGGAGATGCGGAATTTTAGGAAACGTTGATAAACATGGTAAATTATTGAAAATTGACGGTAATCCTATCCATCCATTAACCGAAGGCAGACTTTGCGCCAGAGGAAACGCAGGTCATAAACTGGCTTACGATCCCGATAGATTAAAATATCCATTGATGAGAGTCGGGAAAAGAGGCGAAGGAAAATTTAAAAGAGTTTCCTGGGATGAAGCCTTAGATTTTATGGCTGATAAACTTAAAAAAATTAAAGAAGAATACGGCGCCGAATCTGTGGGATTCTTTCCACACGGAATTCAAGCCAGGTTTTTTGAACATGTGATGAAAGGATTCGGTACGCCTAACATTGCCGAACCTGCTTTTGCTCAATGCCGCGGTTCTAGAGATGTTGGCTATAAACTCACATTCGGAAATTCCGTGGGTTCACCTGAACCGTTGGACTTTGAGAATACGGATTTAATGGTATTTATCGGTACTCATATTGGCGAAAATGTTTTTACTGGTCAAAATTTACAATTCGCAAATGCAATTGAAAGAGGAGCAAAATTAATTGTTGTCGATCCCCGATTTTCAGTAGCTGCCGCAAAAGCGGATTATTGGTTACCTTTAAAACCCGGTACGGATACCGCTCTTTTATTAGCATGGATGCACGTTCTTATTTATGAAAACCTTTATGATAAAGAATATATTAGTAAATACGCAATTGGATTTGATCAACTAAAAAAACACGTAAAAGATTTTACACCTGAATGGGCTTCTAAAATTACGGGCTTGCCTGCTTCGTTAATTTTAAATACCGCCCGAGAAATGGGCAAATGTTTGCCAAAAGTCGGTGTACATCCCGGCAGACATGTTGCTTGGTACGGTAACGATAGTCAGCGCGCCAGAGCAATGGCTATTCTTACCGCATTACTTGGCAGTTACGGAAGACCTGGCGGAATTTATCTGCCAAGTTCAATTCCTGCTCCTAAATATCCTTCTGAAAAAAATCCTAAACCGGGACCGCGTGCAGACGGAGCCGGAACCATATACCCGTTCGGATCAAGAGGACTTGGAATAACGAACGGATTAATTGACGCTACACATGATGAAGACCCTTATCCTATTAAAGCATGGATAGTTTACAGCCAAAATGTATTGCAAAGTATTCCAAATCCATGGAAAACAAAAGAAGCTATAGACAAGCTTGATTTGTTTGTTGTTGTTGATGTTATGCCTATGGAACAATATCTGTATGCAGACCTTGTCTTACCTGAGGCAACATACTTGGAAAGATACGACGATCTTTATACCGTTAAAAATGCTAAAAAACCTTTTGCTGCAATCAGGCAGCCTATTATTGATCCTTTGTACGATTCCAAACCAGGCTGGTGGATTGCAAAAGAAACCGCCAAAAGATTAGGTTTAGAAAAACATTTTCAGTGGGATACTATAGAAGACTACCTCGATTACAGACTTTCGGGACTTGGAAAAACACTTAAACAAGTGCAGGCAAGAGGAATTGTAGAATACGATAAGGGTACGCCTTATTATGATTTTTCCAAACCGATTCACTTTAAAACCAGAAGCGGTAAAATTGAACTCTATTCACAAACCTTAAAAGATTACGGATTCGATCCCATGCCTGTTTACGAACCGGTTGAAGACGTGCCCAAAGGATATTTCAGATTAACATACGGACGTTCTCCCGTTCAATCATTCGCCCGCTCCCAAAACAACGAAATTTTACATGGTTATATGCCTGAAAATGAATTGTGGATTAACAGCACGGTAGCAAATCAGTTGGGATTATTAGACGGCGAATATGTTAATCTCGAAAATCAAGATGGGATTTTAAGCAATCAGATTAGATTAAGAGTCACTCCGGGAATTCATCCTGAAGCAGTTTTTATGGTTCATGGTTTCGATCAGAAATCGCCTGCTTTACGTTTGGCTTATAAACACGGCGCTTCCGACACTTATTTGATGAGCAGGGTGAACATCGATCCGCTTTCGGGTGGCACCGGAATGAGAGTAAATTTCGTGAGAATAATTAAAAACGGTAAGCCTGTTATGGTAAGCGGAGCCGTGAGCGTTGTTCCAAAATTCAAAAAAAATATAAAGAACAACGTACCTAAAAAACGCGTTGTTGTTCCGGAAGCCGCTACCGAAGCTGGCGAATCCGAAGAAGGATGCTAAATTATGAAATTAAAATTAAATAATAATTAGATAAATAACGGAGGTAAAATGGCTCGATATGCTATGGTGATTGATTTACGGAAATGTGTTGGATGCGATGCTTGCACCGTAGCCTGCCGTACCGAGTGGGACGTTCCTATTGGTCATGCAAGAACGTGGGTCGAGCAGTCCGTTACGGTTGGAGAATTTCCAAACGTTTCCGGTACAAATTGGGTTGCTCAATGCAACCATTGCGACGATCCCGCATGCATTGAACCCTGCCCCACAGGCGCTACTTTTCAACTTAAAAACGGGATTGTTAAAGTTGATACCGATCTTTGTATCGGTTGCGGCTATTGCGTCGAAGCGTGTCCGTACGATGCACGTTATATAAATCCTTTAACTAATAAAGTTGATAAATGCGATTTTTGCGAAGCCAGATTGGAAGAAGGATTGCAACCCGCATGTGTTACAACTTGTACGGGTAATGCAAAGTTTTTTGGTGATTTGGAAGATCCTAATAGTGAAGTATACAAAAAAGTATACGAAGAAGGTGCGTGGAGAAACGAAAACGATAACGCTGCTATTGGTCCTAATGTTTATTATTTAGGAACGCCGGAACAATTGGAAATTGTTAAAGAAAAATTCGGACCTCGAAAATCACGATTACTGACTCCTGCACAAGCATGGAAAAATATTCTTAAACCCGTGGTTTTCACTGCTATCGGCGCTACATTTGCCGGACAAGCAGTAGCCTTTTTTAATCAGCTAAGAAAAGGGGAGGAACCAATAGATGACTAATATTAAAGTATGCCAATTGGAAAAGGCTCTTAATTATTTCGACTATCCACCTGAACTTACCGCTGCCGAAAAAGATGTGATGCGTCAACGTAAAATGAAAAAACACGATGTTGCCATAATGTTGGTTCATTGGTTTAATGCAATTACTTGGATTTTTATGTTATTTACGGGCGCGGCATTAATAGTTTCAAGTTTTTACAAATTTGCACCGGACTTTTATATCAATATTGTTAGAGGAATGTTTGAAACTCCAGGAAATTTAATTGAATTTCATATTTGGCTGGGTGTTATTTGGATTTTTGTATTTTTGGCTTATACCATATTCGGTTACAGAAAATACTTGCGAAAACAAAGCCTGAAGGAAATTCCGCTTAAAAAGTCAAAAGATATTTTTGATAAATTCAAAGCTATTCAATGTATTTTATTCGGTAATTCCGCACTATGTTTAGATAAAAAAGATTTTTTGTGGTTAAAAATAAGACTGCTTGGAATACTCGGTTTGTCTAATGAACCTTTACCGCCACAAGGATCTTTTAACGCCGGACAAAAATTATACGGATTATTAGTTGCATTAATGACGCCTATCATAATGTTAACCGGATTGATAATGGCATTCCATTTGGGTCCGCTCTGGTTAATTCAATGGTCAATACCTATTCACTTTACAGCGGTTGGCTTAGTTGTATCCGGATTAATGATTCATGTTTACATGGGAGCTGTTTTCCCTGAAGAAAAACCCGCTTTTTTTTCAATGTTAACCGGAAATGTAAGTGAACTATTCTTATACAAACACCATTTTGAATATTGGAAAGAAAGAATAGTTAAACAGTGCGAGTGGCGTAAGAAAACGGAACCGGACGTAACTCTTACAGATATTTTACCAAATTCTTTGGCTGAAAAAGTTATGAAAAAAGTTGAAGAAATTGGCGACATTGAAGAAGAAAAACCAAGCGAAGAAGAAACCTTGCCACAAAAATTCTGGAACCCGTATTTTGCCGGAGTTATGTTAGGTCTTCTCTTTTTGTTTACTTACTTCGTTTATGGAAGAGGATTAGGCGCATCCAGCTTCCTTTCAAGAACGGGAACATACTTGTGGAGCTTAATTGCACCTCAGTACACTCATTCTCATCCTTATTGGTCAAGATATTTCCATAACGGTCACACACCTCTCGGTAACTTTATGATATTCGAAGTCATCGGTGTTATTATCGGTGCATATTGGTCAAGTAAAAAAGCAAGAAGAGCTAAAATCGAAATTCATAAAGGACCTGGAATATCTAATAAAGTTAGAATTTTTATGGCATTTGCTGGAGGTATTTTAATGGGACTGGGCGCAAGGATAGCCCGGGGTTGTACCAGCGGTCAAGGACTTACCGGCGGTGTTACACTTTCTGTCGGTGCCTGGTTATTCGTTTTTGTTGCAATTGGTATTGGTTATTTAAGTGCATATATTTTTAGGAGGTATTGGTTATGATTGCACCTATTTTTAAACAAGTAACGGTTAGTATAGAATTTCAATATTTTCTCGCAGTTTTAATCGGCATTGCTTTCGGTTATATACTGGAAAGAGCAGGTTTCGGCAATGCCAGAAAAATTGCAGCTGAGTTTTATTTTGATGATTTCACAATGATAAAAGTATTTTTCACAACCTTAATGGTAGGAAGTGCCGGTTTATTGTTTTTTAATTGGTTCGGTTGGTTAGACTTAGACAAAATATTCATTCCCAGAACGTACATTTGGGGGCAGTTTGTAGGCGGCGCCGTTTTAGGTGCAGGATTCGGCGTGGGAGGTTATTGTCCCGGTACCAGCATTGTTTCGGCATCTTCCGGAAAATTAGATGGTTTGGCTTTCGTTGCCGGCGCTTTTGTAGGTACAATGTCTTTCGGAGATATATTTTATGATTGGCTTAAAGGAGTTTACATGGGCGGCGCAATGGGCAGATTTACCCTTCCGGAACTTTTTGGTATAAATGCCGGCGTTGTTGTATTCTTTGTTATTCTGATGGGATTGGGTACATTTTGGATTGCCGAAAAAGTTGAAAAAGGTACTTGGGATCCTTATAAAAAAATCAGAAAGGAACCCAGAAAGATTATTGAGAGGTAAAACAAATATAATATTGTTTTTCTTTCAAACTATTATTTAACGGAGGACAAAATGAATAGCGATAAAAATAATAACTCAAAACTTAAAATTATTTCGGCAATTATTGCGTTGATTTTAGGATTAATTTTAGCAATCGGTTATCCTACCGGCGGAGTGAAAGCACATAAAAATACGCAATACCGTGTTACACGTATGAACAATCATGTTACACATACTCAAAATGCCAATACGCATAAAGCGCTTGTAAAAAAGGAAAAGCCAAAAAAGAAACGAATAGTTACGGTTACTCCTCCGCAAAACACAGAGGAATCTGATGACGAAGGTTGTTAGACAGGTACTTATCAACCATTAAATTTTAATAAAAAAGTGTAATCTTAAATCAAAAGATTACACTTTCCATATTTAATTAAATAAGATTTTTATTAACATCCTTCTCTTTTTTTCTTTTTCTTATGCATTTTCAAGGTTATTTGTTTCGGAATTTTTAATTTGGGCATAACCATCTTAACACTCTTTACATTTCCGCTATTTACTTGAGGTTGACCACCGAAGAATTTACTTATTTCTGAAATTTTAGCAAAATATTCTTTTTGCTGTTTTGTTTTGATATTTGAAAACGACGGGAATAACACGGAATCTTTCCAACCGTTAAGACCTTTTTTCAGAATATTAACAGATTTATAATCTTCGGCTTTAAGAATAAACCAACCCTTTGCGGTATTTAATTCATCGTCCGAATAAATAACAACTTTTTCATTTTTAGGAACATCGAGATTAACCAGATTTTGCACCGGAGAGGATATTGCCGTTGGAATATGATATTTTACATATTCATTTTCCGGTCTTAAATCAATTAAATAATAATCTTGATTACCTTTAATTATCCAATTAGCCAGTTCAACCGGACTAATTTCATTTCTTTCCGGAA
>JALSTI010000303.1 GCA_026983795.1 Melioribacteraceae bacterium | reverse complement strand
GGATTTTCCGATTGCCAGCACAACACGTAAGGCTTTATAATTTCCTTTTTTGGTTAGCAGTTCAAAATGGTTATTTTTCTTTTCAATTCTTTCAACCATTACTCCTTCCTGAACCGGCAAATCAATACTGGCAATTTGCTGTTCCAATTCTTCAAGAAGGGATTCCTTAATTCCATCTCTTATTTTCAATTCGGATTGCTGTTCGTAATCCGCCGGTGCGGCAATAATAGGTTTACCTTTAGGAAAATTTACTATTGTATTAAATTTTTGTGCGGATTCTAATATTTTAAATTTTAATTTATACTTTGCTGCTTCTATTCCGGCTGAAAGTCCCGCCGGACCGGCTCCTACGATTATTAAATCATAAACCTCAGCATCATTATTTGACTCTCTCAACTTTTTAAATTCTTCATTATTCAGCAAGTATTTAATTAATTTTGTTCCGGATTCTGCAGCAAGCTTTAACAATGGTATTCCGGTTAAATCGCCTACGATGTAAATTCCTTTTACCGATGTTTCTCCATGTTCGTCTATTTGGGGATACTTTTCAACTTCTCCCGCAGGTACGTCTTTCTGTAACCAATTAAAGTATTTTGAGATAAGACTCATTTTTTAATGCCTTCTGTTTATTGGAAAACTTATCATTTATTTTAAAATATCCCGATAAGTTTAACCCGTTAATTAATAATTCTAAAACCGAAGTTTACCGTGCTGCCGGCTCCCGCGCTTTGCCCGAAATAAAAATCGGTTAGTAAGGTCTCCAATTCTAAAAACGGGAACAATTGATACTTCAGTCCCAATCCGCCTTGTAAATAATAACCTGTAAAACTGCCTTGCCATTGATAAGCAAATTCATTTGAAATATAAAGAGTCATCATATCGGTTGGATACCAACTAATAAAAAATTTAACCGGAAGTTCCAATCTGTTACTTTTCCCTTTAAGATTTCTATCAATCCTATACCAAGCGGCAATTTCACTAAAAAATGAAAATTCATCGCTTATTTTAGTATCATAAAATAATTGATTTATGAAAATAAATGAATCGAAAGCTACAAAAGGAGAAGTTCCTGTTCCCTCCAAACTACCGGTAACAGGTATAAGGAAAGTACTTTGAACCGAGGCGTTTTTAAGTAATCCATTATGGAACGGAGCGAATTTTATTTTTGGTCCAATATGACTTAACACCGTTCTACTTTGTTGATCAGATTCAAATTGGAAAAGCGAAAACGGTGAAGAGCCGGTTGCATCATAACGAACTGATTTTATCCAAAACTCCAGACCAATATTTAGGTTGTTTGAATAACCGTACAAAAACGAAAAGGAACTTGTAAAAAAAGTACTTCTGCTACTTAAATCAACTTTTTTATTTCCTTCATCAAAAAATGCCGTTTGAGTATACAAATTGTTAAATACCTTTAACTCGTATTCACCTTTATGAAATAAAGCCGAAGGCGTATATGCCTGCAGCGATATATGTTCGTTCTGCATGTTTGGACTTTTATAGTCGTTTAATTCCCAGTTGTACTTTTCATATTTGATTGTAAAACCGGCAGGAATTTTTTTTATTCTGTATTGATTGATAAAACTTAAAATCGAATTGTTATTTCTTACAAAATCATTCTTATACCATTTAAATATTTCATTCAAGAAGACGGTTTTATTCCCGTAATCTATTCTTACATGTTTTGGATTATTTAAAATAGATTTCGCCCGATCAACAAGCTGTTTATCTAATTTATTTCCTTCATATGCCTGATCAATTAATTCCGGACAACTAACCGCTCCGCATACAATTGCAAAGTGAATTCTAGGATCGTGAAATTTATTTAGAAGTTTATTTTTTTCAATTTCATTCAATGTTAAATCTTCATCTCCGACTTTATGGTTAAGTGAGTTAAACATCCCGTTTATATCCATCGGAGAATTAACCGGATAATTTTCAACTATAGTTTTTATGGTGAGCAGGTTATAAAGGTTAATCCAATAAGCCTTTTCCTCATTCGCCGAAAATGATTTTCTATTGAGACTTGAAATTTTTTCAACCAGATTATCCAAATGTTGTTTGTTCAATAAAATTTCAGAATAATTTACTTTCCCGTCAATAACGTAATACCTATAAAACAGATTAATTTCCGAGTTTAAGTTCTTAAGTGTTGATTGGGAAAATAAAGTTTGATTAAAGGTTAAAATAATTAGAACAATTAATATATTTTTTGTTTTTAACAAGTTTTATCCTTTCTTTTTTATTAATTAATAAATGCAAGACTGCTAAGAGCTGCCCCGACAATTCCCGCAGTATTTCCCATACTTGCCGGTTTTACTTTAGACTGCAAATATAAATACTTAAAAAACTTATTGCTGTGTTTGCTAACTCCGCCGCCGATAATTATTATATCCGGTGATAAAAGATTTTCCAAAGTGGTTAAATATTTATTTACTTTTTTACTCCATTTTTTCCATGAAAGTTTTTTCTTTTCTCTTACGGAATTTGCAGAGCGCGCTTCCGCATCTTTCCCGTTTATTTCAATATGACCAAGTTCGGTATTTGGAATAAGTTTACCATCGACAAATAATGCCGAACCGATTCCGGTTCCTAAAGTAATCATAAGTAAAACTTCACCGTCACACATTTTACATTCTTTACCGGGACCAAATTTCACCTCGGCTAATCCGGCTGCATCGGCATCGTTTATTACCGAACAATTACCGGCTGTAAATTGTTCTAACTTTTCAGATAGATTAACTCCAATCCATTTTTTAGACAAATTGGCAGCTGTTTTTACCACTCCGTTTTTTATAACACCGGGAAATCCGCATCCAATACTACCATTCCATTGAAGTTCTTTTATAATATTATCAATTACTTTCAAAACCTTTTTAGGAGTTGCCGGATTAGGAGTTTTAATTCTAACTCTATCACTTACTAATTTTCCTGTTTCAATATTGACTAACGCCGCTTTTATTCCCGTTCCACCGATGTCTATACCCAAAACTAAATTACCATTTATATTAATATTTTCCATTATTATCTGTTTTATATTTTGATAGTATAATTATTGTTTATTTAGCTTCCAATTATAATTAAGGAATTTAATCTCAACATCATTTTTCTCTAAAAATTTCCTGTCGTCACCGGAAGCAAAATGTTTTACCGTATTTAACAATGAACCGTATCTGTCTTCAAACAAATTTTTAAACCATTTAAAAATGGCAGATAAATAAAATACTTTATGAAGCTTATCAAGTCTGTTTTTATACGGATCGGCTAAAAATTCTTTTCCGTTCTTTTCAAGTTGATCCATTACAGTTTTACCGGAATATGCTTTTGGTAAAAGTTTAGGGCAGCTCATTGCGCCGCACACCAAACCGAAATGCGAGAGAACAGGTTCAATTTTAAGCGCGCGTTCATGTTCTATTTGATTTAAAGTTAATTTATCGCCGGCAAGATCAAATTCAATCTTATCAAAAAATCCTTTAATATCCATCGGGGAGGAAATTCCCCAATGATCAATAACATTTTTAATTACAAAAGCATTATAAGCATTAATGTAAAAAGCAAGTTTATCTTCTTTAGACAAGTTTTTAATATCGGCGTTTGCTAAACTCGTAATATACTTTTGAAAATTTACGCTTTTCTTGAATGCTTTGTAATTAACCATTCCGGCAGAGTTTACGTTTTCGCTTAAAAGTTTATTGAACAATGAATGATCAAAAAATGCTCTTGATTTATTGTCTGCTCCGTTTGTGCAGCTAATTGCAAACAGCAGAATTATAAATAATTTTTTCATTCCTATCTCCTTGTTATATTATTATAACATGTAAAATTTTATAATATAAGTTTATATGTAAAACTTTGTTTAAAAAGTAAGATAAATGACAATGCTTATTTATTTAACAATTTTCAGTCTTGATTCTTACCAATTATTAACGAGCTTCCGAAACTAGTATCCTTTCGTGCAATTTGTTTTAATCCGGCTTCACGCATCCAACCGGCTATTTCTTCTTCCGTATAAGTATCTCCGGCTTTTGTATTGACGAGCATATTCAACGCAAATAGCGCTCCATTCTTAGGCTCTATTCTATTTTCCTTCATAACAAAATCCTTAATAACAAGTTGTCCGTTTAAGTTAAGACTTTTCGCACATTTCTTAATTAAAAATAAATTTTCTTCCGGGGAATTACTATGAATTATTGCGGATAAAAAAATCAAATCGAATTTACCGGGGAAATCATCGCTCATATAATTTCCGGCAACAGTCTTAATTTTACTTTCCAGTTTTGCACCGGCAATGTACTTTTGAGTTAAAGGAATTACACCGGGTAAATCAAAAACCGTAGCAATGATATCCTTTTTAGCTTTTACAAAACCAAAGGAAAATATTCCCGAGCCTCCTCCAACATCCAGAACAGATTTAACGTTGGTTAAATCTATAAGAAAAGGAATTACACTTGCTTGTTTTTTAGCGCGAGAATGCATTGCGGCAATAAACGCCTCCGTCCAATTTGCTCTTTCTTTTGATTTATCGGTTACGGATGCTCCCCTTCGAATGGCTTCTGTGAGTGTGCTCCAGGACCTCCACAAAAACACATTATGTTCAAGTGTTCCTAAATAGTCTGGTTTACCTTTAACCAAGTACTGCGAAGCCTCATTAGAATTATAAAACTTATTCTTAACCTTCCGCAAAAATCCGAGCGCGCATAATGCATTCAAGAATCTATCGGTCGCATGCTGATCTGTTTGAAGCAAACCGGCAATTTCATTGGAAGTTTTAAGTTGACCTTCTAATTTTGTAAATAGATCAAACTCAATTGCAGTCAATAAAATTCTGCTGTTACGGTAAGAAGTCGCCAGTTCAATAATATTTTTAGGGGTTAATAAATTATCATCATTCATATCAACGGGATATTTTTATTATACAATTTTTGCAATAAAAATAACAAAAAAGTAATTGTTTTATAAGTCTAAAATTTAAAACGCTACAGACGAGAATAGAGAAGCCAACTTTTAGAAGAAGCAAGAAGCCCAACTTTGGGAAACCTAAGAAGCTCAACTTTTTTAAAAAGTCGGGCTTCTGAATTTCCGGATATTTAATTACACTTTGCTCTCGGCTGCAGTAACTTTGCGACTAAAGCCGTCCAGCCGGTTTGGTGAGACGCACCCAATCCTTCGCCGGTATCTCCGTTAAAGTATTCATAGAAAAGAATATAATTTTTAAAATCAGGATCTTTTTGAAATGAATTGTTTTTTCCAAAGACAGGACGATTCCAGTTATCATCTTTTAGAAATATTTTAATTAATCTTTTTGACAGTTCGTTTGCAATTTCATTTATTGTTAAATAAGTAGCCGAGTTAGTAGGATATTCAACTTTAAAATCATCTCCGTAATAATGATGGAATCTTTGTAGCGCTTCAATTAGTAAATAGTTAACCGGAAACCAAACCGGTCCCCGCCAATTTGAATTTCCGCCGAACATTCCCGAATCCGATTCGGCAGGCAAATATTTAATTTCGTATTTATTTCCATTCAACTTCAGAATATAAGGATTATCCCTATGATATTTCGAAAGCGACCTTATACCAAAACCGGAAAGAAATTCGGTTTCGTCCAACATCCGTTTTAGCAGCTTTTTCATTCGATGCCCTCTTAATAAAGAAAGCAGCCGCCGCTTCCCTTTCCCTTTCACATCCCAATGGGAAACGAGTCCGGCGAGATCCGGCCGGTACTTTAAGAACCATTTTAATCTAATGTTAAATTCGGGAAGCCGATTTAACAATTCCGGTTCCAAAACTTCTACTGCTAAAAGAGGAATTAAGCCAACCATGGAACGGATTTTTAATTTAATATGTTTGCCGTTTGGTAAATGCAGCGCATCGTAGTAAAATTCATCCTCTTCGTCCCAAAGACCAATTCCCTCTCCGGCGATGTTCGTCATTGCCGAAGCAATATAAAGGAAGTGTTCAAAAAACTTAGTTGCCAAATCTTGATAAATAGGTTTTGTTAAAGACAGTTCAAGTGCAATCCGCATTAAATTTAAACTATACATCGCCATCCAGCTTGTTCCGTCGGATTGATCGATATGCCCGCCAATTGGCAGTTCGGTACTCCGGTCAAATATTCCGATGTTATCCATACCTAAAAATCCGCCTTGAAATATGTTGCGACCGTCTTCATCCTTTTTGTTAACCCACCAGGTAAAGTTTATAAGTAATTTATGGAAA
>JALSTI010000302.1 GCA_026983795.1 Melioribacteraceae bacterium | reverse complement strand
TTACCAAGTGGTTTTTATATCTATAGAATAACAACGGATAAATTTACGGAATCTAAAAAACTATTATTACTTAAATAAATTATAAATAAAAAACCGTATAACCCGCAAATAAACCCGAACACAGAACCGGTGCGGGCTGAATGAACGTATAAAGTTTGAAAAGTTGTTTGTCGTCGTAGTTTCAGATTAGTGCAATTGTAAACGTTTTAGCCAAAGGAAAAATAAACACTGCTTTGGTAAATTAAATATTCGTTTCACCATTTCTAATAACAACTGCACCGGACATGTGTAGGTTTGTTGCAGTTCTTTTGAAGTGGACAAGCAAGGAAGTAAAATTATTTTCCCGATTAACAAGTAGAGTTTACTAATTTTTCAATTCTCAACGTTTACAAAAAACCTAACTTTATCGCTGTAACCGTCTTCGTCAATAACATATAAATTGTGCCATCCTTTATTTAAAGTAACCGCTTTTTCATTTGTATGCTTGGTTATGCCCAAATAAGAATCGTCGACATACCAGAATATTTTTTTATCCGTTCGATTGTGAGCGACCCTGATAATTAACTTTTGCACTTTCCCGTTATAATCGCGGGGCAGCCAAATCTTAGTCATTTTTACCGGATATAAAATATCAATCGGATCCGTATCATTTTGTGTTCCGCAGGCAGGATTATGAGGAGGGAAGACTTCAACAACTTTGCCGCGTTTTCTTAAGTAATAATTTACATCCGAAGGGAAAACCAAAATATGCTTTTCTACCCGGTCAGGTCCCCAACATTTTGAACAGACTTCATATCCTGTTTTAGGGTCCACAAAAATATTTTTATGGAATGGACAAATTCTTAACGGAGCCATGTTTAGCGGTACATCAACTTGAATTTTATCATCGCAATATTGACTTGCCAAAAATCCGGTTTCTTTACAAACTTGAACGGTTTTGAAATCCATATCGGCTTTTTCGAACCATTTGTTCTGTTGATTAACGGGCAAATAATTAATAATTTCAAATAAAAGGGGACCGGCAGTTCCAACACCAGTTAAATTTGAATTCGGTTCCGCATCAAAATTACCGGCCCATATTCCAACTGTCCATTTGGGAGTAACTCCAATCGCCCAAGCGTCTTTTCCGCCAAAGCTCGTACCGGTTTTCCAAGCAACAGGTGTTTGATTCTGAAAAGTTTTCCAGAAAAATTCGCCGCCCGGTCTTTTTAAGTTTTTGAGCATTTCAAGAGTTAAATAACAAGAGCCCGGACTAATCAATTGCGGGTTTTCCGACTTGCTATTTAATGTATCATCTTCCACAAAGTAGGACTTTCTAAAAACGCCTTCGTTTGCCAAACCGCGGTATAGCATTGCCATATCGTAAAGCGTTACTTCAGCGCCGCCTATTATAAGTGGCAGCCCGTAATCATCCGCCGAGCGGAATAATGTGGATATCCCGGCGGTTTTGAGGAAAGTATAAAATTTGTATATACCGTATGTATTTAGCAATCGCACTGCAGGAACATTTAACGAGCGAATCAACGCATCTTCGGCAGTAACAACTCCGTTAAATTTTGTATCGTAATTCTGAGGCGAATATCCGTCAAAATATGAGGGAATATCTTTGATAAGTGTTTGGGGAATAATTATACCATCGTCAATTGATAAAGCGTATAAAAACGGTTTTAAAATCGATCCGGAAGACCTGGGAGCTCTTACTCCATCCACCATTCCTTGATTTTGAACGTCAAAATAATCTTGCGAACCAATATAAGCTTTAACTTTACCGGTTTTAGTTTCCAAAACAATTGCAGCACAATTTTTTATCCCTTCGTTTTTTAACCGCCTGCTATATTGTTTTACAAGCAGATCCAAATATTGCTGAAGTTTAATATCTATGGTAGTTTTTATAACCTTTTTGTTTTTATATTGATTTACAACCCTTTGCGTAAAGTGCGGAGCGGTAATCCTAAACGGATAAACTCTTGATATTATTGGTTCCAGCAAAGAAAGTTTGTATGTGGAGCGATCGATTATTTCTTTATCAAATAACTTTTTAAGCAATTTATTTCTTTTTTGCTTCAAAATTTTATTGCCGGAAAACGGTGTTACCAAACCCGGGGCATTAGGAAGTACAGCTAAAGCGGCGGCTTCCGCCCAACTTAACTCTTTAGGCGATTTTTCAAAATATTTCATACTTGCCGCTCTGTATCCGCGAATATTTCCTCCGAATGGAGCATGATCCAAATATTCTTTTAAAATGTTTTCCTTTGAATAATGGAATTCAATTTTAACGGCGAGCAATATTTCCAGCAATTTATTTATTACGGTTCTTGGTTTGGGTTTCATCAAACGCGCCACTTGCATGGTAATTGTGCTTGCGCCGCTTACAATTTTACCTTCCGTCAAATCTTGGTATGCCGCCCTAAACAAAGAAACCGGATTAACTCCCCAATGCCATTTGAAATAGCTGTCTTCGTAATTTATGACTGCTACTTTTAATTTTTCGGGAATATTTTCTTTGCCTGAAGGCGGAAGACACCATTGTTCGTCAGCATTTAGAAAAACACGAAGGATATTACCGTTTTCGTCAGTTACCACTTGACTGTAGTCGTCTTTAAATAACGGCGAAGGCAAAGGGATTATTATATAAACCGCAAAAATTACTAACAGGCTAATAATAACTTTTTTTAATATTTTATTAAAATCTTTTTTCACTGCGGTTTTATCACTTTAACTCTTTTCCCGGCTTTGTAAGCTTTGAAATTATTATTATACATTGCCTCAAGAATAGTGGCGGGCAAATTATACTCGCCGACCGTAACGGCAGTTAATTTAACAATAAAGTAAAACTTGGAATATTCTTTCTCGTGAAACCAGTATTTTGAATAATCGAAGAACCACATAATTCTATCGTCCCTTATATCCAAATACTCTTGCCGGTTCCAAGGCGTGTTTTTCGTCCAATCCGGTAAAGACTCGTTTAATAACCGTGTATTAACAATCTCCCAGCCCGAGGGAATTACTTGTACCAGAGCAATTTCATTGATCCTATTTAATTTACTAAGATTAGAAACGGTAAATTTGCCGTAGAAAGTTGTACCCTGTTTAATTTCCGAAGGATTGATTTCATTTCCGTCTTCGTCCAGCCATGAAACTGAAAGCTTAAGGTTTTTCGACATATCTTTTATATTGCTTTTAATGGGAATCCCGTTCCAGGCAAGCGTAGCGTAAACATTTTTAGTAGTTGTTGCGGTATCGACAAATAATTTTACAGGTTTACCGAAATCTTTTGTTATTTTGATGTCGACTGATTTATCGATTTTAAATGTTGTTTTCTTACCTTTTGAATCTATAATATATCCCCGTAAAACATTTTTCTTATTTCCAATTATTGCATCCATATATTTCCCGATAGCCAACAAAGAATACCCGATGGTTTGAGTTGACAACCAGTCATCACTTGATAATGCGGTGGATATTTCTTTAGTTAATTTATCCGCAATATCATATTTTCCCAAGACTACCGCAGCATAAAGAATCATAGCTTTATTTCTCAATTGAGAACCGTAAGTCTCGTCAAAGGGTAAGCTTTTTTTAACAGAAAGAGTTATTCCTGAAATAATTTTATCCGCTTCTGCTTGTTGACCCGCTAATTTATATGTTGCGGCAAGCAGCCATTTTTGTGTATTACCCATTTTATCAAAGCTGCTTTCTTTTAATGCGTTCATTTCGGAAAGTTCAGGATGATTGTCTACGGCTAAAATGAATGCGCGGTAAACTCTTACGAACAAACTTCCGCTATGATTTTTTGCACGGGATTGATTAAAATTTAACCAATTCAGATACAAATCTTTTGAAGGTTTATAACCCATATTTTGAGCTTCAACCATAAAATGACCACCGTAAAGGGTTCCCCAATCGGAGGGCTTATTTCCGTAAGGCCAATAACTAAAACCTCCGGAAAATGTTTGAAATCTTCGTAAGCGCTGCAAACCCGCATTTATATGCTTGTCAATCTCTTCGCTGTATGCTTCAGGGTACTTGATAAACTTTTTAATATATAATTGCGGAAAAACCGAAGATGTTGTTTGCTCAATACATCCGTAAGGATAATGAATTAACCATTTTAATCTGTTTCCGAAATTAGTGTAAGGGAAATTTGAAATAGTTAAAGTTGCGCGGTTAGTTCCTTTTATACCTTCTCCCGGAACGTTTATAAGAGTATTACCGCCTTTGGCAATTTTGAAGTTTTCAGTTTTGTAAATTCTCGGAGAAGATGGACGTACCATTAAATCGACTGTATAATCCGCCGAATAATTCCCGGAAGTTGCCTTGATTGTGACTTTAGACTGCCCGACCTCATCAAATGTAGAAATGTCAAAGAAGCAATCTTGATCACTAATATCATTAAATGTTAAAGTTTTAATTTTATCGCCTACGGTTTTTAACGGACCTTGTGTAGTTATTGTTACCTTAACTTTTCCAAGATTTTTTTTCATTCCGAATACCGTAACCGGAATAGTAAATTTTTCGTCCGGACCTATTACTCGGGGCAATGTTGGTAATATCATCAATTCGGATTTTACCGGTACTGTTTTTTCGGCCTTTGCGTAACTATGATTTCGCGCGCCTATTACCATTATCCTTACGGACCCGATGTAATTTGGCATTTTAAATTTCACTACCGCTTTTCCGTTTTGATCGGTAAAAATAGGTCCCTTAAATAAACTAACGGGTTTAAATCTTCTTTTGTTCTTTTTAGGCTGAAGTTGCGATTCGCGATAATCCATGTCTCCGCCCAACGCAAACGTTTTAAATACATCACCTTTGTTCACTGAAATTATTTGAGAAAACAGATCGTAAGTTTTAACAGCTAATCTTATTTTTTTATAAAAGAATTTCCAAGGATCGGGAGTCCGGAATTTTGTTATATCCAACAATCCTTCATCAACAACGGCTATTGTAAATTGCGTCGGCTTATGATCGCTTGTTTGAAGATTAACGACAAAATCTTCTTTGGGTCTGAATTGCGGAGCAGTTTTAATATCAATGAAATGTTTTGTCTCCTTATCTACCACCGAAATTGGAAGTATTCCGAATGTTCTGATAGGTCTGTCATTTAAAGATTGGGAATGAGGTTGAATAACGGAAACGTTGATATATACATTTGGAACCATCATTTTGGTAATTGGAATATTTATAGTCATTTCATCCTTACCGTCCGGATAGTACCATTTACTTTCTAATATTTTATTCCATCTCTCAACCGTTAATAAAATTGAACCTTCTTTAGGCGCCGGGAAAGTAACATGCGCTTCTTCTCCTACGTAATATTTATTTCTTTCTGCTTTTAGCGCGAGGGTGCCGGCATTTTTATTACCTTTAGGTCCTCCGCCGTACGGATAAGCGTCGAAAAATACGCCGGCGGAATGACCCGTGCCGGATTCGTCAATTACTTCAATAAAATAATATCCTCTTTCAATCGGTACAAAATGAATATTTGTATGTGTGTTTTTAGAAGTTATTTCGCCTTCCTTAATCAATACGGTATTATCATCGGATTTGTATTTTAACCTGTGCCGGCTATCGTACCACCACCACCAATATCTTGAATTCCGGTAAATTTTATATTTAATCGTTCTTCCGGGAGCAGGCTTACCATTATGATCGAGTAAAATTGTAGAGATTTGCAAATCATTTCCCGTACGTGCATAATTATATTTTACCGGCTGTATACCAACATAATGCGAATAAGGTTCGTATGGAACATAAATCCACTGGGTATTTGGTCTGCCTCCTTTTTCCGTAACCGTAGCGGTTAATTTGAAATTCAATGCAGAAGGAAGATTATGAAACGGCGGCAATTTCCATATTATATCCTTTTGACCGTTTTTATCCAATTTCCCTTTAAATATATTTTGTTTTGTGTTTTCAAAATTGAATGTGGGATTGGTAAAAACAAAACCTTTAAATTTTTTAAATCTTCTATTAACTTTGTTTATATCAACATCAACGTTTAACGGCAAACCGGACGCCGGGTTACCGAATAAATATTTTGCAGTTACGTTAAACTTTAATTCTTTGTGATTCCATAATAATCTTTTATGCTCCGGATTTATTTTAATTTTTAACTTGTAGGGGACTACGGTTTCGATTTTTACCGTATGAGAAAAACGTTTGTTTCCAATATTAAACTCAGCCAGCCAATTACCGGTCGGATCGGTCTCCTTTGTTTTAATATTGAAATTTAAAAATCCATCTTTATTAAACTTA
>JALSTI010000301.1 GCA_026983795.1 Melioribacteraceae bacterium | reverse complement strand
AATTCTAACTACAGCATTTACCAATTTTTTTTTGGAAGCAAAATATTTGTATATGGTTTTTTTACTAATTCTTAATCCGGAAGCGATTTCATCCATTGTAACTTTATTGAAACCGTTTTTTAAAAAAATTTGGGTGGAATAATTTAATATTTTATCTTTTTCCGTCATTTCACTTAGGAAACTATTTTAGTTTATTTAGTTTCCAATATAAATAAAAAAAATCATTTTCAAAATCAAATATTTAATTGTTCCAGGAAAACTCCGAAAAATCCTGGTTTTAGCATGTTTTATTTATATTAAAAATGTTGATATGAAAAAGATTTTGTAAAAAAACGAATTTTCTTGAATATTAAAATTTATTTATAAATTACTGATAGATATTTATTTGTTTGATTCCCACGTACTAAACTCCCTATTGAATTAAATTAAACGCACCTTTAATTAGTATTTCATTACCTTCTTTGAATTCATCTATATTCATAATTTCCGTATAGCCATTTGTCGTTTTACCAACTTTCACAAGTTGTTTTCTAAATGTATATTTATTATTGTTATTTGAATCTTTCACCAATACAAAATAACTGTCATCAATATTTACAATTGCGTTGGCAGGTATTGCGGGATGAAATGCTTCATCAATCAATATTTCTGCTTGAACAAACATACCGGGAATAAAATTTACTTCATCACTTTCATTTTTTAAATGACCGTGTATGTTAATTGTTCTATCTGTAGGTTGAACTGATTGCCCCACTAAAAATACTTCTGCTTCAAAAGTTTGGCTTTTACTATCTGGTAAAGTAAATGTTATTGTTTGTCCCTTACGAATTTTATGAATGTCTTTTTCAAAAACATTCAGTTCAAGGTGAATATGTTCTGTTCCGATAATTGATACGGCTATTTTATCAGGACTTAAAAACTGACCCAAAGTAATATTAATTTCCGAAATATTTCCACTAATTGGCGCTTTAATTTTTATTGAAGATGAAATGGAATTATAATCAAGATTACTTGTGTTGATATTAATTAACCTTAGTTTTTTACTTAATGCTTCGAAATCAGTTAGAACAGTATTGTAATCCGATTCTGCTTTGAAGAACTTTTTTTGCGAAGATATATTTTCTTGCAGTAATGTTTTTTGTCTCTCATATTCAGCTTTTAGATAATTTAATTTGTTCTTTGCATTTAAGTAATTTTGCTGCATCTCAACATATTCAGGGTTTTCAAGAATAAACAATGTTTCACCTTTCCTTATCTTTTGCCCAACGAGTAAATGTATTTTTTTTATTGTGCCACCATAATAAACTCCAACAGCAGCTTTGTATTCAGGCGGTACGTCAATCATACCCGTAACTTGAATTCTTTCTGAAAAAGACTTGTTTGTAATTTTCCCCAACTTCATTCCGGCAGACCTAAATTGTTCTGCAGTTATTTCCAATTCATTCTCTGATGAGGGAACTTCTAAAGTTTTAGTATTTTTGTTTTTTTCACCTGCCTTTTCCCCGCATGCAGAAAACAGCAGTGCCGAAACAAATAAAATAATTAAAATCTTTTTGTAAACTTTCATTTTAAATTCCTTTATAGTTCATTTAATACTAAATAGTTTAGTGATAAGACTGTTTGGTTATATTTATTCAGATTTTCCAAATAATTCATTTCAATTGAAACGGAACTATTTATAAGATGAATATATTGAAGAAAATCTATTTCGCCGTTTTGAAAAGCCTTGCCGGCATTATTTAATAATTGCTCTGATAATGATTTTCCGGCACTCTGATAATATTGCACTGAACTTTCGTAACTTTTTAATTCGGCGAATAAAGAATTAATTTTTGCTTTTAGTTTAATTTCATAATTTTTGTAGTTTTGTTCTACAATTTGCATCTGTATTTGAGCTGATTCTATTTTAGAGTTTTGTCCGAAGAAAAGAATAGGAATCGAAACTCCAATATCAAAACCATAATATGTTTTAGCGTTTACTCCGTTATTACTGCTTTGAAACAAGCCAAGATTTATATCGGGTAATAAATTTTGTTTTTCCAGACTAACTGCATTTTCAGATGAATTTAATAAATTTTTATAGTAGTTAAGCCCCGGATTATTTTTCACTTCAGGTAATTCAAGTACAAGTTTCTGCAATTCCGTTTCAGGAATTGTGTAAACAGAATTTGCCTGTAGCCAAGCATAAAATTCCGAATAAGTAGCATTAATTTTTTCTTTTGTTTGGGCAAGAAGTACTTCTATCTCTTTCTTTTTAGCCAATGCAGTTAATTTTTCTAATTGATTTGTTTCGCCTAACTCATAACGCAACTTAGCAGCTATGGCAAATTTTGTAAAAAGACTATCCAGATATTTATATTTTTTCTCAACATTCTTCAAATAAATTATTGAATAATATGTTTTGGAAACTTCCCTTTTTAATAAAATTTCATTGAGTTTAAATTTTTGTTCTTCAGTTTTTGCCCTTTCTTTATTTACACTTCTTTGTGCAAAATAAACTGACGGGAATTTTATAGATTGATTAATTCCCCATACTTTTAATGGAAATTCATTTGCCCCCAAGTTGCTTTCATCGTAATTATAATAGAATTGTGTTTTAGGAAAATTAAAAGATGTTCCTACATCACTTCCCAATTTTTTTACCCTTAAAGAAGAAGCTTTAAGACCGGAATTATTTTTTAGAGCAATTGTAATAGCATCGTCAACACTTAAATATATTGTTGATTTTACATTTTTTTTACTTTGCCCGTTTATAAAATTCGGAATTAACAAAAGAACTATCCACAAAAATGTTTTTGAATTTAATCGAGGAACTATTTTTGATAGCTTTCTATCAAAGAACCAATATATGACAGGCAATACAATCATTGTTAAAAAAGTAGCTGAAATTAAACCACCTATTACAACTGTAGCCAAAGGTCTTTGCACTTCAGCCCCTGATGATGTTGAAACAGCCATAGGTAAAAACCCTAATGCAGCGGCACCGGCAGTAAGCAGTACCGGACGAAGTCTGTCTTTTGTTCCCATAATTATTCTCTCACGTATATCTTCAATACCTTCTTTTTTCAGTTCTTTAAAGTGTTCAATCAGTACAATTCCATTTAGTACCGCAATACCAAACAAAGCAATAAAACCTACTCCGGCAGAAATACTGAAAGGCAATCCTCTGATGAAGAGCAATAACACTCCGCCAACAGCTGCAAAAGGAATTGCACTAAAAATCATCATTGCATCTTTGAAAGAACCGAATGCAAAATGCAGCATTATAAAAATTAAGAACAATGCAATTGGTACAGCAATCATTAAACGAGACGTTGCATTTTGTAAGTTTTCAAATTGCCCTCCGTATGATATTGAATAACCTACAGGCAAATGAATTTTTTCTTTAATTATTCTTTGAACATCTTCTACAACGGAACTTAAATCTCTATTACGGACGTTTACACCAATAACAATTCTTCTTCTTGTTTCGTCGCGCGAAATTTTAGCCGGACTTTTTGTAAACTTTATTTCAGCAAATTCATTTAAAGGAAGCGACTGTCCATTGGGCAACATAATTGATGCGGTTTTTAGATCGTCAATGCTTTTTCTGTGTGGATTATCAAAACGAACAACTAAATCAAATTGTTTTTCTCCTTCAAAGATTGTTCCTGCTGTAGCACCTGCAAAACCCATTGTTATTATATTATTTAGTTCATCAACATTTAATCCGTACTTTGCAATTTTTTGGCGATTATAAACAACGCTCATTTGAGGAAGTCCGGCAGTTTTTTCTACAATTATATCCGATGCACCTTCAACAATCTGAATTGCAGATTCAACTTCTTTTGCTTTTTTATAAAGGATATCTAAGTCCTCACCGAAAATTTTGATTGCCAAATCTGCTCTAACACCGGTTATCAATTCATTAAATCTCATTTCAATAGGTTGAGTAAATTCATAGTCAATTCCCGGAATAACCGATAATGCTTCTTTTATCTTATCGGCAAGTTCATCCTTGCTACTTGCACTTACCCATTCGCTTCTTGGTTTAAGAGTAATAATAACATCACTTTCTTCCATCGACATCGGATCTGTCGGAACTTCGGCAGCACCAATTCTACTTACAACATCTTTTACTTCGGGAAATTGCTTAATTATTTTTTCCATTTTGGTCAGTGTTTCAATCGTCATACTTAAAGATGTTCCCGTTTTCAATACCGGCTGAATTACAAAATCTCCCTCGTCGAGCGTTGGAACAAACTCAGCCCCCATTCTAGTAAATATTATTGATGTTACCACCAACAGAATACCGGAAATAATTAAGACTGTCTTTTTATTATTTAATGCCCAACTGATTGACGGTTTGTACATTCTCATAATAAAATCCATAAACCTTTTTGATATTGTTTTTTTCCCCGGATCAATCGGTTTTAGAAACAAAGATGCTATTACCGGAACGTATGTAAAACCTAAAATCATTGTACCGATTAGTGCAAATGTAAAAACCAAAGCCATTGGCTTAAACATTTTACCTTCAACCCCGGTAAGAGAAAGAATAGGAATGAAAACAATAATTATTATTAACTGACCGAATACAGCCGAGCGTGTCATTTTAATTGTGCTATCATGCGAAATTTTATCAATTAAACTTTGTTTCTCGTCCCCTTTTAATTTAAGCAAATCTTTACGGCGAGAAGTTATTCTGAATGCGATAAACTCAACAATGATAACCGCACCGTCTATAATTATTCCGAAATCAATTGCACCCAAACTCATTAGGTTGGCATCAACCCCGAAAATGTACATCATGGATAGTGCAAACAACAAACTTAAAGGAATGACCGAAGCTATAACTATACCGGAACGAAGATTGCCAATAAGCAAAACAACTATGAAAATAACAATGAGAAAACCAAGGATTAAGTTTTCCAAAATTGTGAATGTAGTTTTGCCAATAAGTTCGCTTCTATCTAAAAATCCGTTTATTACAATTCCTTCCGGCAGGCTTTTTTGAATTTCGGCAACACGTTCTTTAACTCTATCAATAGTGGCTTTGGAATTTGCATCTTTAAGCATCATCACTTGTCCGAGAACTTTTTCACCTTCTCCGTTTGCAGTAATTGCTCCAAAACGATTTGCGTGACCAAATCCGACATTCGCGACATCCCGCACATAAACCGGATGACCGTCTTTAGTTGTTACAACAATATTCCGTATATCTTCTAATGATTTCGCTAATCCTTCCCCTCTTATAAAATAACTTTGGTTTGTTTTTTCAATATAGCCTCCGCCGGCAACACTATTGTTTTTTTCAAGTGCAGAATAAATTTCAGAAAGAGAAATTCCCATAGCACGTATTCTTGCAGGATTTACCGCTACTTCATATTGTTTTAAGTAACCGCCCCAAGTGTTTACTTCCACAACTCCTTTAATTCCGGAAAGCTGGCGGCGAACAATCCAATCTTGAATTGTTCGCAACTTTGTAATCGAATATTTGTCTTTGTGAGCCGAATCCGTATCAATTATATACTGGTATATTTCTCCAAGCCCTGTTGATATTGGTCCCATTGAAGGAGTCCCGAACCCTGCCGGAATTTTTTCTTGTGCACTTTTTATTTTTTCGGCAATTAGCTGACGGGGAAGGTACGTTCCCATATCGTCTTCAAATACAATAGTAACAACCGAAAGTCCGAATTTAGATACGGAACGAATTTCTAAAACTCCGGGCAAGTTTGCCATTTCCAATTCAACCGGATATGTTAAATATTTTTCAACATCTTCCGTTGATAAATTACGTGATGTAGTAATTACTTGAACTTGATTATTGGTAACATCGGGCACAGCACCTATAGGTATTTGTGTAATTGAATATAAACCAAACAAAACAATACTTAGTGTAAACAATAAGATTATCAGTTTATGCGTAATACTATAGTTAACTAATTTTTCAATCATTATTATTATCCGTTAAAATTTACTTATACAAATTTAGGCAAGCATACTTAGTCAAGACTTAATTGTTTCTTAAGAAACTCTTAAAAAAATTATTTGTGCCAAAACACCTTTGTCAGAATGATTTTCAAGTTTTACTTCTACACCTAATACTTCTGCGGCTTTCTTTACGATAGACAGCCCCAAACCGCTTCCTGTAACTTGCTTATGATTTAAAGATTCTGAACGGAAGAAAGGATTAAAAACATGTTCGAAATCTTCTTCCAAAATCCCTCTTCCGTAATCGGTTATTTCAATTACCACATTCTTACTGTTAGAAATTGTTCTGATTTTTACCAGACCCCCTTCATAAGAATATTTAATTGAATTTGAAATTATATT
>JALSTI010000300.1 GCA_026983795.1 Melioribacteraceae bacterium | reverse complement strand
TTAAAATATTTCGGATTAAACAGTTTAAATGATTTGCCAAGACCAAGGGAAATTGACGAAATTATGAAGGATACCGATTTCCTTGAACAAAAGAGAAAAATAATGATGAACGAAATTGAAGAAGTAATTGAAAATGAAGTCGATAAAACAGAAAACAGCCCCGGTACGATTGAATAAGTTTATTTCCGAATGCGGAATTGCGTCTCGCAGAAAAGCCGATATGCTTATTCTGGAAGGGCGCGTTAAAGTGAACGGTAAAGTGGTAAGAGATTTGGGCGTTAAAATAAACCCTTTACGCGACGGCGTTATTGTTGATGATTTGCACCTTAAACAAGAACAAAAAGTTTATTATTTGCTTAATAAACCTAAAGGTTTTATTACTTCAACAAGCGACGAAAAAAAAAGAAAAACGGTTATTGAGTTGGTTAAGACTAATAAAAAAATATTTCCGGTCGGCAGACTCGATTATAATACCACCGGCGTTTTGCTTTTAACAAATGACGGAGATTTTGCTAATTTACTCCTGCATCCCAGTAACAGGTTTGAACGTGAATATAATGTTCTGCTGGATAAACCGTTATCTAAAGTTGATAAGGAAAAATTATTGCGGGGAATTGTTGTACAAAAAAGACACGGCAGTTTTAAAAATATTACTCCGTTGAATAAAACTCAAACAAGAGTTAAAGTAACTACCGAAGAAGGCAGAAATCATTTTGTGAAAAATATGTTCAAGACTTTAGGATATACAGTAAAAAGGTTGGAACGAACAAGATTTGCTAATTTTACCGTCAAAAATATTCCAGTCGGCTGTTATAGGAAAATTAATAAAAGTGAACTTAATAAAATTTTAAATAAATTTAATTAGTTTAAATTAATGATATTACCGGAGGAAACTTGAATATTCAATATGAAGAAGATGTAAACGCTCTTATAAAAAGAAGGCACGAAGAACTTGAAGAGCTGAAAAAAATGGGAGTTGTGCCTTATGCTTATGAATTTGATATCAATCAATACTCTAAAAATATTAAAGATAATTACGAAGAATATGAAGGGAAGGACGTTAAAATTGCCGGCAGATTAATGGCAATAAGGAAAATGGGAAAAGCTTCTTTTGCGCAAATTCAAGACGACAAAGGCAGAATTCAAATTTATCTGCGTAAAGACGAAATAGGCGACCAATATCAAGCTTTTAAATTAATGGATATAGGTGATATTGTTGGCGTTGAAGGATTTGTGTTCAAAACAAGAACCGGCGAAATTTCCGTCCATTCAAAATCCCTTAAATTATTGGCTAAATCGCTCCGCCCTATTCCAATAGCCAAAGAAGTAATTGACGAGAAAGGCAATAAAAAAATATACGACCAATTCGCCGATAAGGAATTACGTTACAGGCAGCGTTACGTTGATTTGATTGTGAACCGTGATGTTAAAGATGTGTTTATTAAACGTTCAAAAATTATTACCGGGCTTCGCAGCTTTTTAGACGCTAAAGGTTTAGTGGAAGTTGAAACTCCTATATTGCAACCGCTTTACGGCGGAGCAGCTGCCAGACCTTTCGAAACTTATCACAATGCATTGGAAATGAAACTATATTTGCGAATTGCCGACGAGCTATACCTGAAACGGTTAATTGTAGGAGGATTTGACGGAGTTTATGAAATTTCCAAAGATTTTAGAAACGAAGGTATGGATAAAACACATAACCCCGAGTTTACAATGATGGAGCTTTACGTTGCTTATAAAGATTATAATTGGATGATGGAGTTTGTCGAAGAAATGATCGCTTCCGTTACCAAATCCGTTTTTGGAACTACCAAGTTTAATATAGAAGGTCAAGAAATAGACTTCGGAGAAAAATGGAACCGTATATCCATGATTGACCAACTACGGAAAGAAACCGGAATTGATGTTTTATCGGCTTCCGAAGATGATTTGATTAAAGCCCTTGAAGATAAAAATGTTGATCTTACCGGAGGCGAAAGTAAAGGTAAATTGATCGATGAACTCTTTTCCGCAACAGTTGAACCGCGAATTGTTAGTCCGACTTTTGTTATCGATTATCCGGTGGAACTTTCGCCGCTTGCTAAAAAACACCGTTCAAAAGAAGGCCTGGTTGAAAGATTTGAAGGTTACGTTTTAGGTAGGGAAATTTGTAATGCATTTAGTGAATTAAACGATCCTATAGATCAACTAAGCAGATTTGAACAACAAGCAAGATTTAAATCCGAAGGCGACGAAGAAGCGCACGAAATTGACCGCGACTTTATAAGAGCGCTTGAATACGGTATGCCTCCTACAGCCGGACTTGGAGTTGGTATAGACAGATTGGTAATGTTGTTAACAAATCAACCTTCTATTAGGGATGTTATTTTGTTTCCACAAATGAGGAAAGAATCGTAGATTCTAAAAAAATGTCGAAAATTATTTTAAATATTTGCCTTTTAATTTTGGCCTCTTTTAACCTAATTTCCGGTCAACCCGTAAATTCACTTGTCCAAAAGGGCATACAATTTCCCGGTAGGCAATTGGACTTGGGCAATGCTTCCTTAATGCGGTTAAAATTAGAAACTCCGTTTCATAAGTCGTTTAACCCTTTGGAAAGGGATATTAATTACACGGCATTTGCGGGAATCGGAGCAATCACATTGGCAAGCGGAATAGCGATTCATTTTTATCAGGCAAATGCATGGTGGCGCGAACAAAGTTCCAAATTCAGAATTATAAACGATTGGAAGTACGCATTATGGTTAGATAAATTAGGGCATTTTTACGGAACAACCCTTCTTTATCATGCATTTAACTCCTCGCTTGAAGGTGCAAACGTCGAACCCGAAAATATAGCGCTCTATTCTGCAATAGGAGCTTTTGCGTTTCAAATGTATGTGGAAATTGAAGACGGTTTCGGTAAAAACTGGGGCTTTAGTCCCGGAGATGCTTCGTTTGATTTGATGGGCGCTTTATTCAGCCTCGGGCAATATTATTATCCGGTACTGAAAAACTTTCAACCGAGATTGAGCTATTATCCTTCAAAAGATTTTAGAGAAGGGAAGCGACCGGATAAAGGAAATATTATAGATGACTATGCCGGACAAAAATACTGGATGGCATTCCGGATGAAAAATTTACTGCCGGAAAATATTGCTAAATATTGGCCTTCCTTTCTGATGCTTTCTGTCGGTATGGGAATTAAAAATTGGGACGGCTTCGGCGGGGGTCAACAGGAATTATATCTCGCTTTCGATTTGGATGCGGAGGAATTGCCTTTACACGGCAGCTTTTGGGAATTTGTTAAAAATACGCTTAATTATATTCATTTCCCTATGCCCGGCGTTCGCATTACGCCCAATACTGCCTTCTTCGGTTTGGTTTATTAATAAATAATAAATTATAATTATTAATGTTGAAACAATTTAGTTTTATCATACCTACTCTTAATGAAGAAAAATTGCTTCCTACACTGCTAAAACAATTAACCGGTCCGGACTTAAAATCTGAATATAACTATGAAATAATAATTTCCGACGGAGGCAGTAAAGATTCTACCGTTAAAATTGCCGAAGAATTTGCCGATGTTGTTATTACGCATAATAATCCGCCCAAACAAAATATTGCGCAAGGCAGAAATATCGGCGCGCAAAAAGCACACGGGGAAATTCTTATTTTCTTAAACGGAGATGTAAGAATAAAAGACCCTAAACTATTTCTTAAAATTATTAATGAAAAATTTTACAAAAGTAAATTTTTGGCAATGACGTGCAAAGTTGAAGTGTTTCCCGAAGAATCAAAATTAATAGATAAATTATTTCAATCGTTTTATAATTATTATTTTCATTTTTTGAACCTTGCAGGTCTTGGCATGGGAAGAGGTGAATGCCACGTTATTCCGGCTGAAGTGTTCCATGATTCCGGCGGATACAATACTGAATTAGCGGCCGGAGAGGACTTTGAACTTTACAAAAGATTAAGAAGAAAAGGGAAAATTTTGTTCGAAAGAAAATTAACCGTTTATGAATCGCCCAGACGCTACAGAAAATTGGGGCATTTTAGAATTCTTTTTACTTGGTTAATTAATAGTATTTATGTATTCTTCATGAATAAATCATTATCGAAAAATTGGGATGAAGTCAGATAAATTATTTAAAGTTTTAATTTTAGCTTTTTTGTTTGGTAATCCGCTCTTTGCCCAAGTGGGATATGTAGACTATAACAACCCGGTTTACAGTTTTCTTGAAAGGATGAATTCGCTGCATATTCTTAAAGATTATAATAACTTTGAATTACCGAAAACCAGAAGACAGATAGGCGTTTACTTAAATTCAATACTGAAAAATAAAAATAAACTTACTTCAACCGATCAAAGAATACTTGCGGATTTTTTAATTGAGTTCGAATACGAAACAAAAGGTATGGTTAATAAATTCTCTTCGTTACTGCCTGCTCTCAAGCTCAATTCGTTGTTGTCCGAAAATGAAAAATATCTGTACAGTTATCACGATTCTACTAAAACAAGTTTATTCGTTAATTTTGTTGGAGATGCTCAATATTTGTTTTTAAGCGAACCTGTTAAAAATTATTTGCAAAATACAACCGTATTTAATTTCGGCGGATTAATAAGAGGCAGCCTTTTTAACCATTTCGGATTCTCGATTAAGGCAACAAACGGTACTTTTACCGGTAACAGACAACTTACGTTAACCACTGGACCAAGAAGATATAACTATAAACTCCAAAACGATGTAACGTCTTCAAACCTCGGTCACAATTTCTTCGATCAGACAGAAGGGTTTTTGCTGGCGGATTATAATTTTTTGCAATTCAAGATTGGGCGGGATAGACAGTCCATAGGATATGGACCTGTTAAATATATTTTAAGTGATAACCCTCCAAGAATGGATTACTTATCATTAAGTTTGAATTATAAAAGTATTAATTTTTCGTTTTTCCACGGTAAATTATTGGGTCTGCAAACTTCTGCGGGAAATAATTTAGAAGGACAAATAAATTCGGTTGAGGATAAATATATAGCTTATCACCGTTTGGGTTTGAATTTTTCCAGGCATTTTCAATTGGGCGCCGGCGAAATTGTAATTTACGGCAATCGTTCAATTGATTTTTCCTACTTGAATCCTTTTAATTTTTATAAAAGTACCGAACATGCAAATCAAGATCGCGATAATTCCATGTTATTTTTTGATTTTGTGAATAATTCCATTAAAGGATTAAAATTCTACTCAACTATTTTAATTGATGATATGGATTTCGGAAAAATAGGGACCGGCTGGTATGGAAATCAAATCTTATATGATTTTGGCATCTATTCATCGCAGCTTTATAATATTTTTCCGGTTGAATTTGATTTTCAGTATTTACATATAGAGCCTTATGTGTATACGCACAGAATTAAAAACAATAATTTTACAACATTAGGTTTTAATCTGGCGGATCAATTACAGCCAAACAGCGAGACTTTTTTACTGAAAGCAACATATACAATTAATTACAGATTAAAGATATCGGCTCTCTTTATTTATAGCATACATGGCGCTAATAAAACTACCGATGGTAAAATTGTTAACTTCGGCGGAGATATCAATTTAGGTCATCGTGTATCCGATCCAGAATATGTTAAATTTTTAGACGGGTTTCGCGAATATAGTAGAATTCTGCAATTTGATATAAATTACGAACCTGTGAATAATTATTTGTTGAATTTTAAATTAATATATACAAATGGCAATTTAATTAAGTCTAAAGTAAAGAAAATATTTTCCAACTTATCTTTTTCCATAAAGATTTAATTTGAGGTAAAATTTTATGTTTAAATCCCGCTTCGCTTACGTTTTAATGTTTTTGGTATTATTGATGGGAATTTTTATCGGTATCAAATTGCAAGATATCTTAACCGGTAATCCGGTTAAAACAGAAATTAATAAATTTTCCGACGTTCTCACATATACGGATAAGTATTATGTCGATTCGGTTGATCCGGGAAAATTGGTTGATAACGCTATACGGGGAATGTTTAAGGATTTAGACCCGCACACAGTTTATATTACTAAAGATGAACAAGCGGAAGCAATGGAAGAATTCCAAGGAAAGTTTGAGGGAATTGGAGTGGAATTCCAAATTGTTGACGATACAATTACGGTTGTTTCCCCAATTAGCGGCGGACCCAGTGAAGCACTCGGCATTCTTCCCGGCGACAGAATTGTTAAAATAAATGATAAATCATGCGTTGGATTTGATAATATGAAAGTAGTTAAAACATTACGCGGTAAAAAAGGGACGAAAGTTAAATTAGGTATTGTTCGCCCGGGCATTAAAAATATTTTAGATTTT
>JALSTI010000299.1 GCA_026983795.1 Melioribacteraceae bacterium | reverse complement strand
CAACAATACCGGTTGAATATGGGGAATTATATTTTGATTAAAATATTCTTTTATAAAAAGAAGTTGTGAGCCGGTAAAATCGGAATCGGATATTAAAAAAATATTGTTAAACTTTAATTCCGGTATAATTTGTTCCTGGAAAATTTTTCCGTATTCTTCTTGCTGTTTAAAAACTATCTTATGTATTTTTTTTAGAATTACATCAGGATTAAAGTCCAGTTCTTTCTGAGTTTTTTTATTTAATCTGAGAAGACTTCTTAAATTTGCAACACGTACCCTGAAAAATTCATCCAGATTAGAAGAATAAATTGCTAAAAACTTGAGTCTTTCGTACAAAGGGTTTTTTTTATCTTTTGCTTCCTGCAAAACCCTGTAGTTAAAGTCCAGCCAGCTAATTTCGCGATTTATGTAATTTTGCTTTTCCATACAAATAAATTTAAACCAAATACTTTTTGGGATATTCAAACGACTTTAATTTTCCGCTGTTAACTGTAATTTCGTTCCAAGAACTGGCGTTAAATTCAATTTCAACAATTCCCGTTGTCGGAATATTCTCTATATATTTACCGGTTAATAAATTACTAAGCTGCGTCAGACCGGGATTATGCCCAACTAACATTACAACAATGTATTCATCCGGAATGGAATTAATTAATTTAATCAACTCTCCCGGTGTAGCTTCATAAATAGCATCGTCTTTTTGTATTTTGCTTTTAGGGTAATTTAAATTCTGCGCAATAACCTTAGCGGTTTTACAAGCTCTTCGCGCGGGACTACTAATAATAAGATCGGGCATTACTCCCTCTTTTTTTAAGATTTTCCCCATAAACGGCGCATCCCGTCTCCCCCGTTTGTTTAAGGGTCTGTCAATATCGGGCAAATCAATATTTTTCCAACTGGATTTAGCATGCCGTACTATATATAATGTTTTCATTTTCAATCTCTAAATTATTCTTATTTTATAAAATCATGCAATTCTGCTGTTGCCGGATTTAATGCAATAAAAACTGCAAATACAATAATTGAGGCAATCATTCCGTACATAAAAATATTATAGGAAATTCTAAGATATTTATATTTTTTACTAAGAACTTTACCGAGATAATAAAAATCCGTTATCATACTTGAATATAAATAATCTTTGTCGTTCATCATTTGTTTCATTCCCCAAGTAAATTCTTTTAAGTTCATATTATAAAAATTTCCAAAGAATAAAAGATTAGCTCTTTTCTTTAAGATATCTTCCTTAGTAAATTTTCCCGATGTTATATTCGGTCGCGTTACAATTACCGACGAAATTAAAGCCGCAAGGCTTACTAAAGTTAATGTGATTGTCGGAACTATCAAGTACGGATTAGTATCTAATTTGCGGGCTAGAATTGTAGCTATGGCACCGAGAATTAGAGTATTTACGCTAATCATAATATGTGCTTTACTATCAGCCATTGAGCTGAAACTTACATGTGTTCTTATAACATTGCGAAACATTGTTTCTATTCCGCGATCGGCTTTTTTATCGTTTTCCTTTTTCTTCTTTAATTTTTCCCTTTCAACTTTTATTTTTTCATCTTTCAATGAAGATTCGTTTTTCTTACTCAACTCTTTTTTGAATTTTTTTTGAAGTTTTAAGAGATTGTTATTTTTTTGTTCTTCGAATTTATCTTTTGCGTATTTTGTATAAAATTTTTGACTTGTAATGAAATCGATATTCTCTTTCAACCACCGGAAATTAGAGATTTTTTCCCCTTCTCTATTTTCTTTTTCTAATCTTAGCAATTCACTTTTATTAAAGAATTCCTTCGTTCCGATGTGATGAATATCAGCATCGCACAGTACTTCTTCAAAAATGTTTTTGGGTTTATGAGGAATTTCAGTGGCTAAAATACAGCCGGTAATCTTCTCAATTTTTTCTCGCGGGTAGTCTAACTCTGCTAAAAAATGTCTCACGTAATCTGCGCTAAGTTCCTCATGTCCATTGCTTTTTTCAACGTAACCTACATCGTGGAACCAGGCTGCAATCAATAAAAGTTCAATTTGTTCATCTGTTAACTTTTCCGCCCGTCCAATTTTTTCAACTGCTTCAACTACTTCTTTAGTATGGGTTATATTATGGTAAACATTTTCCGGCGGAGATTTTTCTTTAAATATTTGGTAAACAAAATCTTCTACTTTTGAAATTATTTCATTCATTAATAAATCCTTAATTTTAGATTTTAAGTATTAAAAATTTCCTGTGATTGTTCTGTCCGTTTAATGACAAAGAGAAAATATAAAAGTAAAACATTAAATTGTAGTAAATTATTTAAAATTCCTCACTTTATGAAATAATTTTGATATGCGAAAATACGCTTTAGCTATTTTAAAAAATAATTGATACATTATTAATTTGTATTTGCTAGCAAGAATTTTGATTCATATAATTTTTATTATTTTCCCGGAGCAATAAATGAAACCAGAATATTGGTACAAGCAATCGGCTGTAATACCGTACAGAAAAAGAAACGGGAAAGTTGAAATTTTACTTATTACTTCGCGAAATAAAAAGAGATGGATAATTCCCAAAGGAATTATTGAACCTGATTTATCCGTACAAAAGTCCGCCGCAAAAGAAGCCCTGGAAGAAGCGGGAGTTACCGGAAAGGTTGAAAAACAAATTATAGCAACTTACAAATACAAAAAATGGAACGGCGTTTGTGAGGTTCAAGTATATGCTATGCCGGTAAAAGAAATTTTAATTGACTGGGAAGAAAATTTCAGAAGAAGGAAATGGATTGACTTAGATAATTTCAAAAAATACGTTAAAGATAAAAATCTGATTAAGGTTATAATTAAATTTAAAGATAAATACTTAAACAATAATTAAACCATCTTCGATAGAAGTATTCCGGAAATTTTCTCTAAGAATTCAGTTAATTTTTGTTTTGAGTCGTTACCGTTTAACAATTCAACATATTTCATCACGGCACCGTTCCATCCTTCGGTTTGCCAAAACATATATTCCGGTAAAGTTTCCTTCGCAGCATCTTTCGGAAACGGATAAGCCGTAATATAAAAATACGGTTCCGTAATACCTTCATCTCCCAACGAGAATCCGGAATTAATTTGCTCACGTGAATAATCCCAATTTTCCGGATCTTGGCCGGGCAGTAAACGACCGGTAAACATTAACATTGCCAAATCGAAATGATGCGCCCAAAAATTAATGTTGCTGGTTTCCAACAGTTGTTTCCCTTTAAATTCGAGCAGCACAAAGTAGATTTGTCTAATGGCATTCCAAATTTTTTCAACCTCATCAATATTATAACTCAACGGTTCTTCCGATAAAAATTTTTCATCAACATCAGGTTTAATATTAAATAAACCAAGTTTTGATAATAATTTCTCTGTAAATGATTTTACATTAGGTTGAACCAAATCAACCGATTCGCGTTTTCCGTTATAAAAAATTTTTAATTTATGCTCAACAAAATTAAGGTTAAGATCAAGAGCTTCAATTCCGTTTTGAGTTTCAACCGGTATTGGTGTTGTGGTAAATCCCTTCGCATAAATTTTCAGGCTAAACTCCTCCCAATTTTTTTGATGCGGTGTAAATTGACCTTTAATAGAACTTAACAATTGTGCATAAAGTTGTATTGTTTCTTTTGTCGACTTAAATTTTTGATAATTTAATCCTGGTAATTTTGTTTTACTCATTTATTTCTCCGTATTTCAAATAAGATTGACATCGGTTAAAATTTCCACCAATGCCGGTCCGTTATATTCCAATGCTTTATTAATTGCTTCAACTAAATTTTCTTTTTTAGTCACTCTAATTCCAACAGCTCCGCAATTTGCAGCATAACCGGCAAAGTTTGGATTAACCAAGTCGGTTTCCCAAACAGTTATTATTGCATATTAATTTATTTTTACGTAACTCCTCCAAAGGCTATTCCGGTCAGACCGGCCATTTCTTTTTTAAAAGTAGTTAAATCTTTAATATTAAACTTATTAAGATTATCATGCCCGCAAGCGCGTGCAAGAATTTTCATCAATTCAACTGTAGATTCAAAATAATTTTGAAGTTGTTTAGCCGATTTATCAATTTCAATTCTTGCTCTTAAATTATCTTTTTGAGTTGCGATACCGACCGGACAATTATTAGTATTGCAAGCCCGCATTGCCAAGCATCCTATTGCCTGCAAAGCGGAATTTGAGACTGCAATTCCATCGGCGCCCAAAGCTAAAGCTTTTACAAAATCCGATTCGGTTCTTAGTCCACCGGTAATTATTAAAGTTACGTTATGCGCTTCTCTATTATCCAAATGTCTTCTCGCTCTTGCAAGCGCCGGAATTGTAGGTACGGAAATATTATTTTTGAAAATTTCAGGAGCCGCTCCGGTTCCGCCGCCGCGACCATCGAGAATTATATAATCAACACCAACCTCCAAAGCAAAATCAATATCGTCTTCAATATGCTGAGCTGACATTTTAAACCCGATTGGAATTCCGCCGGAAATTTCCCGGACTTCACCGGCAAGTTTTTTATAATCTTGAGCTGTATTCAAATCGTCAAAAGTAGCGGGACTAATAGCCGGTTCACCTTCTTTTAATCCGCGAACTTCGGCAATTCTGCCTTTTACTTTACTTCCGGGTAGATGCCCGCCCGTACCGGTTTTTGCCCCTTGCCCCGCTTTAAAATGAAAAGCTTGAACATTTTTAACTTTTTGAATATCCCAACCGAATTTAGCGGAAGCGAGCTCATAAAAATATTTCGAATTATTTTGCTGTTCTTCGGAAAGCATTCCGCCCTCACCCGAACAAATTCCCGTTCCGGCAAGTTCGGCACCTTTTGCCAAGGAAATTTTAGCCTCTTCACTTAGTGCCCCGAAACTCATATCACTTACAAATATTGGGATATTCAGCTTCAATGGTTTTTTAGCATTGGGCCCAATAACAAGTCCGGTTTTAACTGGCGTATTATCCAACAATGGTTTTGCTGCGAGCTGGGCGGTTATAATCTGTATATCATTCCAACGCGGAAGTTCGGTTAACGGAACGCCCATCGCTGAAGTTTTACCGTGATGCCCCCAATTTTTTAATCCGTTTTTTGCCAACTCTTGAATATAAAAGTTGTAAGGTTCTTCGTCCGTCCCGTGTATATCGGCATACAATCCCAAATATTGATCTCGGTTATAAGGCTGAGGATTATCGAATTGCCATTGTATAATTTCATTTTTATCAATAAAAACGGCGTCCTCATTTTTGTCGACCCAAGAATTGAACTTTTTTAGTTTTTCGGAATTATTATATTCACTTACTCCGGTATCAATTCTATAATCCCAGAAGTGCAGACCGCAAATTAAATTGTGCCCCTCAACAAATCCATCGGAAAGCAAAGCGCCTCTGTGCAAACATCTTCCGTACAATACGGAGACTTCATCATTGTCTCTGATTACAACCAAATCTACATTTGAAACCAATGCATAAGCCGGCTTACGATTTTCCAATTCGCTGAATTTTATAACTTTTATTTTATCCGGATTCTGATTCGTAAAATGATCTACCTTTTATTTTGAATAAATTTAATAAGCGGTATAAATGTATAAAGTAGTTCTTTGCCGGAGTGTAAGGCATAATACATTTTCGCTTTTGTATTAAACAAAACTATAATTTGGAAATATCGACTAATTTAGAATATTTACTTGAATTATTTTGAACTTTAACTATTCTCGGATGGATAACTCCGGAAGAAATCTTGTAAGACATTAGCGCTGCATTCTCATCAAGAGAAGCCAAGCGCGACATTGCCCCGGCCATTAAAACAACTCCGGGCGAGGTTGGCACTACATAAGTTTCCGCCGATATACTTCCCCGGCTACTGTTGGCAACAATAACATTCTGGTATTTCTCTAACCCAGCAAATTCAATTAAATCCGGTGGTATTTCGGCACTACCCAACAAACAATCGTCTACAATATCCGTAACTTTCAAATTTAGAATTAAGTGGGATAAATATTGCCTGTTCATTAATTCGTTTCTTAGCCGAAAAACCTCTTCCGGTATTTTATCGATTTTTTCTTTTCTGTTGACATACTCGAGTTTTGCGGAAGCTTGCAGGGTATTATTGTTTCTATTTGTGTGCGGATCAAAACCAAGGTCACATATTGGTAATTTACTTTCGCGGTAATATTCAAGCGTTTTTCCCGAAATAAAAGAATTTGTGATTATGCAAAATAAATCGCCCGGTTTTAAGAAGTGCGCTAACGAACCTCTTGTTTCTACCCGGCTGCCGGGAATAACAAATGTGATTATTCTATTCTTCCAATTATCGCCGTGAATTTTTGTGGCTACTATTTGTTCGAAAGGTTTTATGTCGGCTAAGTTCATAACCTCTTCCGGCAATACCAATCCTTCGTTAAGCTCCTGATCTTGATTGGTATTTTCAACAATTAAGTTATGGACGGCACTTCGTTTAATTTTGATAAAAGGACTCATTAAAATAATTAAATATTAAAAAATATAATGTATTAATCCCTTTTGTATACAACCGGTTGATTCGATTTGATTTCTTTTGATTCGAACAAAAAATTATTGTTTTCTATAACAAACAAATGGTAAGAAGCGTCTCCGGCAATTTTTTGTACTTTAACTTCTTTGATATAATCTCCTTTTAAATTCCAACCCCACGCATTTTCTTTTTCAATTTTCTTTTTAATTTCCTTTCCGTCTTTTATATAAACAATATATCCTTTAATCTTAATGGAATCTCCTTTTGCCGTAATTACGACCGCCAGTTTATTGTAAGTTTTTGGTTGGGAATATAAAAAGTTAGAAGTAACACAAAGGAGAATAATAAAAAAAATAATATTTCCAAACGCAGTCTGTTCTTCTTTTTTCATAAATCCCTCTTGAATTATGGGAATTATATTTATCGAATTCTATTTCTTTTAGATTCGCGAAAAATCCGGTCATTAATCATCATAAAGACAATTTAAAATAGCTTTATAATTGCAAAATCGCAAACATTTAAATATTACGCAAGACTGGGATATGCAAGAATCAGAATAGCAAGTAAATTGAATGAACGAAAATAATTACCGGTGCATCATCATTGATTTATGAGGTTTAAGCATTTTTGCCGGGGGACTAAGATAAGGGATTCCCAAATTCAATCCTCTTAAAATAAATATTGCAGCAAGAACAATCGCAAAAACGGGAATTAATTTATTCATTTTTCTTTTTATTTTCACATTAATAAACTTACCCACTAACGAAGTTGCTAGCATAATTGGAGTTGTGCCAAGTCCGAACAAAGCCATAAACAAAGCGCCGGATACAGCCCCGCCGGTTGTAATTGCACCTGCTAATGCCACATAAACAAACCCGCAAGGTAAAAACCCGTTAATAATTCCAAACAAAAACAAAGTTTGGGGCGATCCGGTTTTAGTTAATCTGGCAAAAGATTTTCTGACAAAACCGCTTACTAATTTATAGGGAGCAGTTACCGCAAGTTTTCCTTTGTATTTTGTTGGCATTAAATAATAAAAAAGTATAATTGCTCCCACTATAATAGACACATAACTTTGGATTCCGGCGAATACAAAACCTTCGCCGAAAAATCCAAAAATTAATCCGAAAAACGAATAAGTTATAATACGACCAAAATTATAAAGAACCCTGCTTAAGACTAATTGAGCAGTAGAAGACTTTCCAATAGGCAGAGCAAGAGCTATGGGGCCGCACATTCCAACACAGTGAAAGCTGCCAAAAAATCCTATCAGAAAGCCCGTCCAAATTTCCATCAGTTTACCATTATTTCTTTTTCATTAAAATAAGCAGAGTCGTTATTTTTCCATTCAACTTGAACTTTCCACAAACCTTTAATTAATGGGGAAGTGGATATTATCTGTTCATTATTATCATTCAATACAATTGGGAATGTCATATCTCTTTTCCTGTCGGACGGACGGTAAAAAAATATATTCCCGGTTATACTTTTTTGATGAAACAAAGTAGGAAATTTAATTACAATTGCATTCCGGTTGGTTTTAATTTCCAACTTCTCGGGAAGTTTATTGGTCCTTTTAATTGTTTCTATATGGTTTTGGTATTCTAACTCCTTTTGATAATAATCGTCGGTTACAAGATTAACATCTTGATTCATAAAAACATATACCATTGCCAAAGTAACAGCGACAAAAATCACGAAGGTTAAAAATATTCCTGTTCCCCAGTTTAATTTCATTTTTTATTTTTCCTTTTAATTCGTCCAAGGAAGTTTGTTTGAATTACATCAATTACTTTATCTTGGTTTTTAACCGCAATTTTAATCGGAATACTAATCCTTTTTACCTCTTCGGCAGGTAAAATAACAAGGAATTTTCCTTTGGCCACGCTGTTGGGTTTAACATCCAGATCGCCGTCAACAACCTTAATTTCACCTTTAACACCAACCAATTCCAGTTTTGCCGGTAAATCTTTAAAAGTTTTATTAGCAATATCAAAATCGTATAAATTACTAATTTTATTACCCGGCTGTTCTTGGGATAACAATCCTGCAGTCCTTACGATTGATAATTCAAAATCGGACCTTGTAGTCAACATAAACGTATCGAGAGCAAGCAATAAAACGAGCACAACGGTATATCCAATTGCACGGGGGGTAAATATTTTCCGGACTCCGGTTTCAATTTCCTCTTTCGAAGCAAATCTTATTAAACCTTTCGGTCTTTTTATTTTGGTCATAACAGTGTCGCAAGCGTCAATGCATGCTGTACAGTTAACGCATTCCAATTGAGTGCCGTCACGTATATCAATTCCGGTAGGACAAACATCAACGCACATGTGGCAATCTATACAATCGCCATATTTTTGTTCTTGACCTTTTCTGATTTTGCCTCTGGGCTCGCCTCTTTTATAATCGTAAGCAATAACAATCGAATTTTGATCAAGCATTACGCCTTGAAGTCTGCCGTAAGGACAAATAAGCGTACAGACTTGTTCCCGGAAATAAGCGTAAAAGAAATAAATCACACCGCTAAAAATAATCATAGCGGTAAATTTTCCCATAACGGAAGAAATTGGTTTACTTGCTAATTCATAAACTCCGTCTATTCCAATAATCCATGCAAGCAGGGCATTTGCAATAAGGAAAGCCAAAATTGCAAAAATAACATGTTTGGTTGTTTTCTTTAATATCTTTTCCGTAGTCCATGGAGCTTTATTAAGAGCGCGTTGTTTATTTGCATCCCCTTCAATAAAATATTCAATTTTTCTGAACAACATTTCCATAAAAATAGTTTGAGGACACGTCCAGCCGCACCATAATCTTCCAAAAACAACGGTAAACAGGAACACGAAAACAACCAAACTAATAATAGTTAATACTATAAGGTGAAAATCTTGGGGACCGAACGCAATTCCAAAGAGAATAAATTTCCGGCCCAAAATATCAAAAAGCATTAACGGATGACCATTTACTTTAATAAACGGCACGCCAAATAAAATTGCCAGCAATAAATATGCAACTATTAATCTGGCATTATGGAATCTACCCTTTGGTTTTTTGGGATATACCCATTTACGTTTTCCTTCTTCGGTAAGCGTTGCCAAATGGTCGCGAAATTCTTCACCTTTAGGATTATCTTGTTTTTCCATTATATATCTTTCTATAATAAATTTTCGTTAAATATTTTTTTTAACTTCCTCTTGTTCGCTTCCAGCTTTTTCCGTTTTAGCACCGGGTTTTTTATATTCATATAATTTACCTTGCGGCGCTTTTGCATTCGGCGGATTAGTTCCATGCAGCGTAAGGATATAACTGGTTACTTCTTGTATTTGAGTAGGACTAAGTTGTTTACCCCAAGTAGGCATACCTTTTGCCACTACTCCGTATTTAACTGTTTTAAATAAGTCGTTTATTCTGTTTCCGTGTATCCAATAATCGTCCGTCAAGTTAGGCCCGACCAATCCCTCGCCTTTTTTACCGTGGCATGCGGCGCAATTTTTAGTAAATATATTTTTACCTTCAGAAAGAGAAGCCGGGTCATCCACAAATGTAACTGTTTCTTCATCTATAAGCGCGCCGCTAGCGCTCAGCATTTTCTTTTGAAGCGCAGCTTCCCTAACTTCTGCGGCGTATTCTTCTTCTTGTACATTTCCGCTGCCAATCACATGATAATTTATCATATAAGCAATAGCAAATAATATAGTACCCGCAAATATAAACGAAAACCATGGCGGAATTTTATTATCCAATTCTCTAATTCCGTCATAATCATGATCGAGTAATATTTTGGACTCTTCGGAAACCGGCGTTGATTTAGTTAAATTATGGATCATATTTTTAAGCGGTTGAAGAAGAGTTGAGCCTTCCAAATCATTTTTTTCCGAATATACCAAAGCCAACCAAAGCACAACGGCAACTACAAGAATAGTTAAGGCAACCATTAACTCAATAATTGCTTCTATTTGTCGACCGCCGGAATTACTTTCGGCAAATAAGTTGGAACTGCCGAACAGAAAAAATAACAGCGAAATCATACTAAAATAAATTTTATTTATTTTCATTTTGCAACTCGATTTTTGTTGTAAAATCATTATCATCATCTTCAAGGGGAATATTTTCCATTTTCTTTATAACTTTTTTATCCATTTTTATAATTTTAATTACAACAACTATAAAAAACAGCACAAAAAGTATCAGCGCAACAATCGGAAATATTTCCACTCCCTCGATAGATGTTAAATTATTTGAAAACATATATTTTCCTACTTTTATTTTTCGGCAATTTTACCTTTTTTTATATCTGTTCCCAATCTTTGTAAGTAAGCTATAAGAGCAACTATATCAGTCTCAGGTTCAACAACAATACCGCTATTTAAAAGATCGTCGCTTATTTCATTAGCTTGCTTGTCCAGATCGGCTATACACTGATTTTCATACCCCTCAGGATATGGAACGCCTAATTTTCTCATTGCGGATATTTTAGCCGGAGTAGATGCCACATCAAGTTTACTATCAATCAACCATTTATATGTAGGCATAATAGAACCCGGGGACATTTGGCGGGGATCCTGCATATGTAAATAATGCCACATATTCGAATATTTTCCACCTATTCGCGCCAAATCGGGTCCGGTTCGTTTGGAACCCCACAAAAACGGATGATCGTAAACAAACTCTCCTGCCTTGGAGTACTCGCCATATCTTTCAACCTCCGACCTAAACGGGCGTATTAATTGAGAATGACAATTATTACAACCCTCGCGTATATATACATCTCTACCTTGTAACTCTAAAGGTGTGTAAGGTTTCACGCTTGCAATTGTAGGTATATTAGACTTAATTAAATAAGTCGGTAAAAATTCCACTAAACCGCCTATGGAAATAACAACTGTAGCTACAATTGAAAACATAATCGGTTTTGTTTCCAGCCATCTGTGATACATTCCGCGTTGCGGTTTGTTATTTGCTAAAACCAATGCAGGCGCAGATGCTTCTTCGTTTTTAACGAAACTTCCAATTTTCATTGTTCTTACTAAGTTATAAACCAGCATTAATAAGCCGGTAATATACAAAAGACCGCCTATTGATCTGATAATGTACATAGGAATTATTTGCAGAACCGTTTCCAAGAAATTAGGATATTGTAAAATTCCGAGCGGAGTGAATTGTTTCCACATAAGCGATTGAGTAATACCGGACCACCACATAGGTATTACCCACGCAACTATTCCTAAGGTTCCAATCCAAAAATGAGCATTTGCGAGTTTTTTAGAATATAGTTTTGTATTAAACAACTTGGGAATCATCCAATAGAGCACACCGAAAGTCATAAATCCGTTCCAACCCAACGTACCAACATGCACATGCGCAGGAATCCAATCGGTAAAATGAGCAATAGCATTAACGTTTTTGAGCGAAAGAGTAGGTCCTTCGAATGTTGACATTCCGTAAGCAGTAACCGCAACAACCATAAATTTAAGAATAGGATCTTCCCTTACTTTATCCCAAGCTCCTCTTAAAGTAAGTAATCCGTTTAACATACCGCCCCAAGAAGGCATCCATAGCATAATTGAAAAGACTGTACCTAATGATTGTGCCCAGTTAGGCAGCGCGGAATAAAGAAGGTGATGAGGACCCGCCCAAATGTAAATAAAAATTAACGTCCAGAAATGCAAAATTGATAGCTTATAAGAATATACGGGTCTGTTTGCAGCCTTGGGCAGATAATAATACATCAAACCCAAAAACGGCGTGGTTAAGAAAAATGCAACCGCATTATGACCATACCACCATTGCACTAATGCATCTTGTACGCCGGCATAAACGGGATAACTTTTCAAAAAACTTACCGGTAATTCTATTGAATTTCCGATATGTAAAACAGCAACCGTTACAAACGTAGCAATATAAAACCAAGCCGCAACATAAATATGTTTTTCCCTTCGTTTGACCAAAGTTCCAATCATATTCCAACCGAAAACAACCCAAACAACGGCTATTGCAATATCAATAGGCCATTCAAGCTCGGCATATTCTTTAGAGGTTGTAATTCCGGAAAGTAAAGTAACGGCAGCCGAAACAATTATAAGTTGCCAGCCCCAAAAATGAATTTTACTAAGAATATCGCTGTACATTCTGGCTTTTGATATTCTTTGAATAGAATAGTAAACCCCCGCAAATATTGCATTACCCACAAAAGCAAATATTGCCGCATTTGTATGTAACGGTCTTAATCTGCCAAAAGTAGTGTATGGCAAACCGAAACTTAGAGCCGGTACATACAACTGTACAGCAATTGTAAGTCCTACCAACAAAGCGACCACACCCCAAAAGATTGTGGCAATAGCAAATAATTTAGGAGATTGGTTGTCATAACTGAATTTTTCTACATTCATACAATTACTCCATTTTGTTATTTAATTGATCTATATATAAAAAGCTATTCATCTTTACCATTATTTTCGTTTTCATCTTTACTTTCCGTTTCCCTATCGTCAAACAATATTCTTACCGAAGGAGTATAATTATCTTTATATTGTCCGGTTTTAACAGCCCATATATAGAGTCCTAAAAATGTTAACGCCACAAATAGACTAAACCCTATTAGCACTAAAATAACCGACATTAAAGCAATCCCCTTCTTTTAGCTAAAAAATTTGTTGTAAAGGTAGTAAATACAACCACGGAAATTGAACTGATAGGCATTAAAACAGCTGCAATTACCGGAGATAATGTTCCTTGTACTGCGAAAGAAAGTCCTATTAAATTATAAATAAAGGAAATTACAAAACTTGTAATAATTATTTTTTTACTTGTTGCGGCAAATTTAATAAAATCGTAAATACGTTTGAACGAACTTGAGTCTAAAATTCCATCGGAAGCAGGAGAAAAATTATTTATATCATCCGAAATAGAAATACCTACATCGCTTTGTTTTAATGCGCCGGCATCGTTAAGTCCGTCGCCAATCATCAGAACTTTTTTTGATGACTTCTGTAAGGATTTTACAAAGCTCAATTTTTCATGAGGGGATTGTTTAAAAAACATTCGAGATGATTTTCCGAATAATTTTTCCAATTGGGATTTTTCACCGTCATTATCACCTGATAAAACGTACAGTGCAAATTTATTTTTCAATTGTGAAACAATTTGCGGTAAACTTTTTCTATAAGAATTTGCAATTGAGAAAAAACCTCTGATCTTACCGTCTATAGATAAATATACTTTAGTGCTCAAGTTAACTTCCCCTTTTTCATTCGTATCAGTAAGAAACATTTTAGAACCGATTTTAACAATATGTGAATCTATTTTGCCCACAATTCCTTTAGCCGGTATTTCTTTAAATTCCGTAACATCTTTAAATTTTTCCACATCGAATAAATTGTAAATGGACTTACTTAAAGGATGACTTGAACTATGCACCAATGTTTTTACCAATTTCTTTTCATATAATGATAACTCCTCACCCTCAAACTGCACCGAAGATTTGCCGGTTTCCGTTAGGGTGCCTGTTTTATCGAATACAATATCCGTAATTGAAGTTAATCTTTCAATTACTTGAGTGCTTTTGAGATAAAATTTGTTTCTTCCGAAAATTCTGAGCGTATTCCCCAAAGTAAAAGGAGTGGAAAGCGCAAGAGCGCACGGACAAGCAATAATCAATACCGCGGTAAACGCATTAAATGCATAATCTGTATTTCCCCACCAATACAAAGCAGCGGCTGTAGCTACGCTCAGTATTATAAAAGTAAAATATTTGCTTACGGTATTAACTAACGAATCAAGATGACTAATATCCTTTTTACTAAACGCATCATTGTTCCACAACTGAGTAAGATAACTTTGAGAAACTTCTTTTACCGTTTCAACTTCTATTGCGCTTCCTTTTTGCCGCCCGCCGGCATAAATTATATCGCCGTTAACTTTCTCTACGGGATTCGATTCGCCGGTAACAAAACTATAATCTATAAATCCTCTTCCGTTTATCAGAACAGAGTCAGCAGGTATCAATTCATTATTTTTAACTATAATCCTATCGCCCGTTTTTAATTTACCTACCGGTTTTGTACTTTCTCCCTTGTTTGTTTTAATAGTTACAGCAATAGGAAAATACGATTTATAATTTCTTTCAAAGTTTAGAGCACTGTAAGTTTTATTTTGGAATACTCTTCCTACAAGCAAAAGAAAAACCAACGCGGTCATTGAATCTAAATAACCCGCACCCGTACCGGTAAAAATTTCAAACAAACTGCGGAGGAAAAGCACAGTAATTCCCAGCGCAATCGGTACATCAATGTTAAAGATTTTATTTCTCAATCCTTTAAATGCAGAAATGAAATATTCGTTTGCACTATAGAAAAAAACCGGCAATGCAAAAGCAACATTCAGATAACTGAAAGCCCTGCCCAAATTTTCGAGATGAAATTTACCGAAAGACAAATAATCGGGGAAACTGAACAACATTATATTCCCGAATGCAAAGCCCGCAACACCAATTTTATAATATAATTTTTTAGTATGGGAATCCGATTTTTCTTTTACTTTACCTTCAAGATTCAAGTCCGGTTGATACCCGATGGAATCAAGCAGCTCTACAATTTGTTTAAGCGATATTTCCTTTGGAGCATATTGGATTTCAACAATTTTCTTCAAAAAATCGGCTTTTGAATATTTTATACCTTCGCGAAGTTTATGAAGGTTTTCCAAAATCCAAATGCAAGAACTGCAATGCATTTGAGGAATGCTGAATGTTACTTTGGTAATTTTACCATCGGTAAAATCTATCAATTCTTCAATTAGTTGAGCGTCATCTAAAAAATCGTAATTACGTTTGATATCTTCTTTTTGGGTTATCCCGGGGTTTTCATCAAGAGCGTAATAATCGCAAAGGTTATTTTGTTGAAGTATTTCAAAAACCGTTTTACAACCGTTGCAGCAAAATATTTTATCCCCTAAACGAATGTCGTCCGTCGGGCATTCTTCACCGCAATGGTAGCAAATTAGTTTTGTAGCACTTGGATTATAATTTTTTGTTTCAATCACTTTTAAACAGATTTCTTGAATTAAACCGAAAAGTAATAACAGATAAAAAATTCTTATTTGAAAATATGCAAAAAAAAATCAAAAAGAAAATATTTTTAGATAAAACGTCCTATTTTTTTTAACTCGCTATTTAGCTTATAAGATTACTTTCAAATCAAATTTATGCAAAATAATTCCGCATATTAAAATAATTTATTTCATTGTTGTTATATTTGTCCATTACAAATTATTCATCATTTAACCGGTATAAAAATAATAAAATGAAAATATTTGCTTTCCTTGTTTCTTTTATCAGTTTTTCAACATTTAACTTATACGGTCAAGCTATGAATTTCCCAATTATACCAACGCCGCAACAGGTAGAAGTTATTTCCGGACAGGAAGGGTTTAATCTAAAAGATAATTTAAAAATAGAAGGCGTAAATAATGAAAAATTACTTTACGCCGCAAAAGAACTTAAAAAATCTTTAGAAAAAAAAGTAAATAAACCTGTCAAAATCGAGAAGAATTTTGGTCAATCAGGAATTCAATTTTTGTTGGTAGAAAACTTAAACATAACCGCGCCCCAAAAGTTAATTGATGAAGCATATATTCTTTCTATCCGTCCGTCTTTAATAAAAATTACCGCAAAAACGGAAAAAGGAATTTATTACGGAACAATGTCCCTCATTCAATTAATTGAAAATACAACCGGCAACCGCTTAGCGCCGGTAAAAATAACAGATTGGCCCGATATGAAAATTCGTGGTATTTCCGATGATATCAGCCGCGGACAAGTTTCCACGTTAAAAAATTTCAAACGAATAATTTCCTTTATATCCAGGTATAAAATGAATACGTACATGCCTTATATGGAAGATATGTTTAAGTTTAAAGCATATCCGTCAATAGGAAAAGGCAGAGGCGCACTTACAAAAACTGAAGTTGCCGAATTGGTTTCTTTTGCCAAAGAACATTTTGTTGATGTTATACCTGTTTTCCAAACTTTAGGGCATTATGAAAACATTTTAACTCAAGATAAATTTTTAAAATATGCCGAATTTCCCGGAGCCGCTTCACTAAATATTTCGAGCGATGAAACTTATATTTTTCTTGAAAAATTACTTAAAGAAATTTTTGAAGCATTCCCCTCAACATATTTCCACATGGGCGCAGATGAAAGCTACGATGTGGGTTTAGGTAAAAGCAAAGCTATAGTAGACAGTATTGGCATTGCCGAAGCTCATTTAATGCATTATAAAAAAGTTTTTAATATTTGCAAAAAGTATGGTAAAAAAGTAATGATGTACGGCGATATCCTTCTCCGGTATCCCGAAATAATTGATAAATTACCCAAAGATATTACTATAGTTAACTGGAGATATTATCCGAGATTTGAATATCCAACGGTTTACAAATTTAAAAATTCGGGACTAAGACAAATTGTTTCTCCGAGCGTTTGGAATTTTTTAACCACATTCCCTAATTATGAGTTCGCCGAAATCAATATTAAAAACTTTACCGCCTCCGGCAAAGCTAATGATGCGATAGGTATGATAAATTCAAATTGGGGCGATTACGGCGCCGAAATGCCTAAAGAACTTATATTGTACGGCTATGCCTGGTCTGCGCAATGCTCATGGAACTTATCCCGCAGCAATATAAATGATTTTAACATAAAGTATTTTAATGATTTTTTCGGGATGCACAACAATTCTTTATCCCGAATTTATAAAGGATTAAGCAATATTTCAGGACTGGTTTTTTGGAACGATGCATGGATGCATCCTCTTTCAAAAAGGAAATATAAAGCATGGTGGGCGTTTAATATTCCTGCCGCAGTTAGAGCTGACCAGATAACCCAAAACCTTATGCGTTTGAAACCATTAATAGAAAAATTCAAAAGTAAAGCGACTAAAAACAAAGATCATTTCGATATTTTAAATTTCGTAATAGATTTTAACGATTGGTTTGCTTTAAAATTGAAAACATCTGAAAAACTTTTATACATTTTGAACGGGAAGGAACAAGATACACTCGGCTGCTTACCGTTAATAGACGAAAACATAAAGCGGTTATCTTCATTGAAAAAACAACATGCAGCCATTTGGAAAAAATATTATAAACCGGCAAATTTGAATTTTGTTCTTGATAAATACGACAGATTAATTACTTATTTCAAAGAAATTAAAGAACAATTAAAAAACCATCAATTGGAATCTCCCCTTATCAAAAGCAAATGGATTCGCTATCCTAAACCCGATTCCAATTTTACCGCGAAAGCCGTATTTACTAAATACTTTAATATAACGGGCAATATTAAATCTGCAATGTTACAAACAATAGCGGATACTTATGCGGAAGTTTATATAAACGGCAAATACATAGACAAAGTTTTTGCAAGAAGAGCTGCTTCCCTTGTTGTAGAATATAAAAGAATTAAAATGTTTGACATCAAAAATTATTTGCATCCGGGTAAAAATATTATTGAGGTTAAAGCCAAAAACTTCAACGGTGATGCCGGAATTAATATTGACGCCCTAATTAAAACAGACGGTGAAACAATAGAATTGCAAACAGACAAATCCTGGATGGCAAAACGAAGCGAAACGGACAATTTTGTAAATGCCGAAGAATACGAGTATCCGTATAACATAATAGCTCCTAATTTCAAAACAAAAAGAACAAGTTGGATTGAACGTTAATAAAAATACGAGGTTTATATGTTAAGTTTAAAAGGTAAAACAGTTTTTATAACAGGCGCCTCTTCAGGAATCGGGAAAGCATGCGCGGAATTATTCGCCGAAGAAGGCGCAAATTTAGTTATTTCAGCCAGAAGATTTAATTTAGTTGAAGAGTTGGCAAAAACCCTTTCGGAAAAATTCCATATAGAAGTTTTACCGGTAAAATTAGATGTGCGTAATTATTCCGAAGTAACCGAAAATATTGCCGCTCTGCCTGAAAAATGGAGCAAGATAGATATTTTAATTAACAATGCGGGCTTGGGCAGAGGTCTGAACAAACTTTACGAAGACAACGTTGAAGGTTGGGAAGAAATGATTGATACAAACGTTAAAGGTTTGCTTTATGTAACAAGAACAATTGTTCCGGGAATGGTAAAGCGCGGCAGCGGACACGTTATTAACATCGGCTCTATTGCCGGACACGAAGCATACCCCGGAGGCGGAGTTTATTGTGCCACAAAACATGCCGTTAACGCTATAACAAAATCTTTACGAATGGATGTTCTTGATAAAGGAATCAGGGTTTCAACAGTTGACCCGGGCATGGTGGAAACAAATTTTAGCAATGTAAGATTTTATGGCGACACGGAAAGGGCAAAAAATACTTACAAAGGATTAACGCCGTTAACCGGAAAAGACGTTGCCGAAGCGGTAATATTTTGCGCTACGCGACCGCCGCACGCAAACATAAACGAAATGATTATTATGCCAAGCGTTCAAGCGAATGCATTCGTTACTTATAGAAAAGAAACTTAGCAGGTTTTAGAGAAACGGACTTATATCACCGGCGCCTTCGCGAATAATTACCGGTTTTTCTCCGCTTAAATCAATAATTGTGGAAGTCTGTCCGTTTAATGCGCCGTTGGCTAACATTAAATCCACGTGAGGAGCAAACACTGCCTTAATTTCAGAAGGATCGTAGTAAATATCGCCTTTTCTGTTTGTTACGCTCGTGCTTATTATCGGGTGACCCAATTCGGCTGCAAGCGTTCGGGCAATTTCATTATCGGGTATTCTTATTCCAACGGTTTTTCTTTTTGTCCATAGCTTTTTAGGAACATCTTTAGCTGCAGGTAAAACAAACGTATAAGGTCCCGGCAAAACTTTTTTCATTACTTTATAAGCATAATTGGAAACTTTTGCATATTTGGAAATATCTTTAAAATCGGAACAAATAAAACTAAGGAGCTTACTATTGGCTTCGTTTTTAATCATTAAAATTCTTTCAATCGCTTCTCTGTTGAATATATCGCAACCAATACCGTATACCGTATCGGTCGGATAGATTATTACACCGCCGTCTCTTAAAACATTTACTGCTTTATTAATAAATCTTACCTGCGGTGTTTCGGGATGTAACTCGTAATACTCCATGGTTTTTCCTTTTGTTCTTGTAAGTGAAAAATGATTGAAAAAGCTTAACTTTTAAGGCATTAGTAACAATCACCAAATAATACAACCGGATAAATATCGCATGCAATTGTAAGTAATTACTTTGAAATATAAAAGATGTTTTTAAAATATCAACTAAAAATTGTTTCTTTTATAAAAAACCGGAAAGTAGTTTTCAAAAAGAATGGAATAAAATTATGCGCCTCAAAATGTAGAAAAGCAAATCAATATCAATTTTATTTTGGTTGAGAAGCAATTTAAGTTATATTTGAATCCATATTGAAAAATAATATGCGAGAAGAATTGTTCAAAAAAATTCCCAAACAAGTTTTTCTGTTAGGCGTAATAAGTTTCTTTACGGATTTTGCCAGCGAAATGCTTTATCCTATTGCGCCCTTATTTTTAACCGTTACGCTTGGCGCATCTATGGCTACAGTAGGTTTAATTGAAGGCATTGCCGAAATTACGGCAGGATTATTGAAAGGTTATTTTGGGAATTTATCCGATAAGTTAGGGAAAAGGTCTATATTTGTTGTAATCGGATATTCGCTTTCTTCTATTGCAAAGCCTTTACCCGGTTTTTTCCCGAAAATCGGAACTGTTTTAGGGTCGCGAATTACTGACAGATTTGGTAAAGGTATAAGAACCGCTCCGCGCGATGCAATTTTAGCCGCTCACTCGGATGGAAACTCAGGTGCAATTTTTGGATTTCATCGTGGTATGGATACCCTTGGCGCAGTTATAGGTCCGGTTACAGCATTAATTTTACTCAATTTTCTTCACTCATCTTATCAACAAGTTTATATTTATGCAATTATACCTTCAATTTTTGCTATAATATTTACTTTTACAATTAAAGATGTTAAAACAAAACGAGACGTAAATAACAAACTTACGTACGGCGAATTTTGGAAATCCGCTCCGGATGAATATAAAAAGCTGCTTTATCTGGTAATAATATTTTCATTGGTAAACAGCAGCGATGTATTTTTAATTTTAAAATCCAAATCCATTTCCTCTTCCGATACTTTAGCAATCGGTGGTTACGTATTCTACAACATTATTTATGCGTTTGCATCATATCCAATCGGAATTTTTGCGGACAAGATCGGGAAAAAAAATGTATTTGTACTGGGAATATTTATTTTTTCTTTTGTCTATCTCGGCTTTGCACTCTTTTCTAACAATATAATTGTGTTTATTTTGTTTGCGTTTTACGGACTTTATTCCTCAACAAACGAAGGCATAATAAAAGCCTGGATATCGGATATAACACAACATGAATATTTAGGTTCGGCTATCGGACTACTTACCATGTCATCCGGGTTATCAATAATGCTCGGTTCTATTATTGCAGGTATTCTTTGGGATAGTTTCGGCAGTACCGTTCCGTTTTTAGTTACATCCGCAGTTAGCTTTATTGTCGGTATATTAATTTATTTTCTTAAAAAGTAATAAAAAAGAACGGATAGAATACTCAGTTGTTTTTCAACACTTAGATTTTTCTAAAGGTATTTTTCTAAACCCGGAACCGGTTCCCAATCTCCAACCAGGTTTTTTACTCTAATGTATATTACCGGTGCTCGAATGAAAAGGTAAACTTGGCTATGGAAAAAATAATTAAACAACAAAAAGAATCAACCAACAACTCTTTAATAAGGATATTCAAAATGCTTATAAAGTATCCGCATCATTAATAAAAAAATATATTAAAATATTTCCGTTGTAGTAAATTGTAAAAAACAACGGAACTTATACTTGAGCTAAAATAAAATACTAATCGGGTAATTTTCTTACTAGCTTTCCCAATAATTTCAATAGCGCGAATCAATGCATATTTAGTCTTCTATTCTTTTTGGAATTCTTCATATTCCATATTGTTTAAGAAAGAAATACCTTTTTCAATTAATTCATAAATATCATTTAAATATACTTTAACGTTTCTTTGTTTGTTCATATTGAGATTACTTCACTTAATATTTTCTTAGTTAATTGTGGTTTTAAAGCATCCTTCATAACTAAATCAACATTTATTTGAAGTTGGTCAGAAAGATAATTTTTCATCTCAATAAATTTTATTAAGCTTGGAACTTCCTTAAAGGACACCAGTAAATCCAAATCACTATTGCTATTTTGTTCATTTTTCACATAGGACCCAAATATTTCAATTGAATTAACTTGGTGCTTTTGGGTTAAATATGGAAGCAAAGCCCGCACTTTGTACAATATTTTATCTAATTCATTTTTCATATTTATAAAATGACATATTTTTACCAATAACTCAACTAAAGAAAATCAATTTTGATGAGGAATTATTAACACATTACGCGTGGTGAACACCAAAGGGATATCTCTTAGCATAAAACACCGTTCATAACAACAATGATTTTTTAACATTTGTCCGCAGCTGTTTTTTACTAAAGTTGGAACGAATATTTTATTTGGCAAAGCAACATTTGTATTTGGCAAAGAGTTTTTTAAAAATAATCACCAGTAGTTCAACATAAGATGCTCAAAACTCTTAACTGTAATTTTAATATTATAGATTTTGATATTACTTTTTCTACTATTATAAATTAAAGATAATATCCGACTTGTGAAATTTTGAAAATTTTTCTTTTGGAATTTAATCTTATTTTAAATGTACCATCAAAATTTTGAAAATTAAATTCAAGCGAAGCATCCGTAATAATTTTATACTAATCAAATGCACATTATCTTTTTAGTTAACGGTAAGCTTTTTTTGAAAAACGAAGAATTCAGGCAAATTGCCGAAGATATTGTTGTTAAAATTATAATTACTAAAAGTTTTATAACTTTACTGTGTAATAATTAGACTCATTTACATAGCTTTAAGCGGCTGTTGTATTTTTTTCATAAAAAGATATTTCCCTCATTGCTTTCGTTTAAAAATAACATTAGGAGAGTTGGGTAATATCTCGGGGACGTAACCCAAAGAGTTTAGGTCTTCACTTACCTCTTTAGACGGGTTTTCCACAATTAGGATAGGACGATATTTCTCAATTAATTTTTGCATTCCGGCCAATACGAAAGCTTCGTGACCTTCAGTATCAATTTTAACAAGCGATACTCGATGATTAATATTTAGCGAATCGAGTGATATTGAAAGAACTGACAGTATACTGTTTTCATCAGACGAAAGATGTGCCTCATAATAATTTGTTAAACCGGTTGAAAATTTTGAGATGGACATACCGACGACATCAAATTTGTCGGAAACTGCAGCATTTATCAATGTTACATTGGAATTGGGGAACAGCTCAGTGTTTGCAGATAGTAAGGAAAAAGTTGCCGGTATTGGTTCAAAAGCGATAACACGCCCATTTGGACCAACCAATTCAGAAAATCTCTTTGTATAATGCCCAACATTAGCTCCGATATCAATGACCCAGTCACCAAGGCTTATGAGATTATGGAGTATTTTGTACTCGGGTTCATCCGTCAAAAAGCTATTATTTTTGATTTGCCTGCCAAAGTGAATCCGTTTTAATTCAGTTTGCCATCGGTGTGGAAAACGTGCAACGAGTTGTTTTAACAGCGGCATTAATTTTCTCCTTATTTTGTTTGCCTTTTAAAGGCTCTGCTTAAACTGCACCGAAATTATTGTTTATTGACAAATTGAAATATAAAAATATTTATTAACATAATTCCTTAAATCCAACTGCTGAACAATCTTCATTTTGATGCACTTTATATTTCGATACGTAAAGAGCAAGTTAAATTAGCAATGACGTTAAGAATGATTGGATGCATAGAAATGTATAACACAAGCATGGCTCCAGATGTGCAAACTTCATTTAAAACAACAGCATATAAAGATATTCATAACCCCAGCCATAAGATTTAACACGGTCCCCAAAAAACTGCCCCACATTTCTTTTCGTTAAAAGCACATAGGACATATTTATGCTGTAAACATCATTCGAATATAGTTGAAGCGGTTGTTTAGTAATAGTAAAGTTCTTTTCTTCCAAAAAAAGTAAATGTTTATTGAATCCTTATTGGCATAATACGGATGTCCACACTCTTCAGATGAATCTTGCGGGCGAACAATTATGTCCATAAGATAGTATCTTTATTACAATATTATATAAAAATTGCAACACTAAAAACAGCGCAATTGTCCGGGCAGCCCTCTTTTGGGGCAATGCCGGGTACCGTTTCTGCAGAGGTATGAAAAAGCTGGGCATACGCACCTTTCAATACATTAATCATAGAACACTATTTTAATAAAATCATTTTACGACTTTGTGTAAAATTACCTGCGGTTAATTTATAGAAATAAATTCCGCTCGGTAAATTGCTTGCATTGAATGTTACGGAATAATTTCCGGGAGATTGTTGTTTGTTAACCAAAGTTGTTACTTCGCTTCCTAAGATATCATAAACTTTAAGAGTAATAAAAACCCCCCTTGTATTCCCCCCTTTAGTAAAGGGGGGATTAAGGGGGGTTGGTATTGTATACTTTATTGTAGTAGCCGGGTTAAACGGGTTAGGATAGTTCTGCGAAAGTAAAAATTTAGCCGGAACTTCTAAATTCACTTCTATAGTTTCCGAGTACTCAAAACCGCCATCAATATCTATTTGTTTTAAACGGTAAAGGTATTTGCCTGAGTTAACTGTTTTATCTGTGCATTCGTAAAATTTTGGAGAGTTGCTGTTTCCGTGTCCTTCAATAAAATTTATTGACTCCCAAACTTTTGTATCACTCTGTTTCGAGTTAGAATTAGATGATTCATTTCTATCTGTATTATACGACTTAGAAAGTCGTTCTACATAAAAACCATAGTTATTTACCTCGGTTGCAGTCTGCCATTTTAAGACGACATTGTTTTTATATACACCGGCTGTGAAAGTTACAAGCTCAACCGGAAGAGGGTCATTAAGCCATGGGTTAAAAAATACTTCCCCCTTGCCTTCTTCATTATCATAAATGTGGGAGTCTATTATTGTAGAATCACCACTTCCCCAATAATTATAATAACCGTTAATTACATTTGTCGTTTCATTGTAAAACTGTATATTTCCTCCATCATTATTTTGTATTGTATTATTACCTTTATCATTTACATCATTTGCGCCAAAATCTAAAGATGAACCGCTTTTTATATATACTCCGTAACTACCATTATTTTCAATTGTATTCCCACGGAAAACATCCCCTGTATTTTCGCTACCGTCAGTATCCGTTTGAATACCGTATGAGCTGTTATTAGAGGTAGTGTTATTTGAAAGTGTGTTGTAATCGCTTCCGGAATATAACTGAATACCAATCTCACCACTATAATTACAAATATTGTTGGAGATTGTGTTATTATCTGCATTCCACAATTGTATCCCTTTCCAATTAAAATGAGAATTATCATAACCGAAGCGATTATTATTTATTGTACAGTTATCGGAATTAACTATTTTAACTCCGCAATTATTCCAAGATGAAGTTGCGCCATAGGCAGTAAATCCTTCAATAGCAACATTGTTAATACCGTTAATTTCAAAGACACTCTGATTTGTGCTAGCAGCATGAACAATTGTTGAACTATAACCATTTTCCGATTTTAGAACAATCTCTTTAGTTACGTTAACATTTTCATTATAAGTTCCGTCCCGTACAATAATAGTATCACCATTTACAACTGAAGCATTATTTACAGCCCCTTGAATTGTGAGCCACGGATTAGAGCTGCTGCCGTTGTTTGCATCATTTCCGGACGGAGAAACATAGTAGGTATTCTGGGCAATTATTTGTAACGTAAATATGAACGCTAATACTGCAACAAGAAAACCTTTTTTTGCAAAACTTGAATAATTAAACATAACTTACACCTGATTTATCGTTAAGATTTTGTATTTATTTTATATAGCTTTATTCAATATTCTTTATTAAAAGTATTATTAAGATGGTGAATAATTATATTTTGTTCAATGACACAAATGCGTCATTTTAAAAAGCGGGCGTTTTTTATATAAAAGGAAATAATTTGACGTTAGTACAATATCAAAAATATCTTATAATATTAATTAAGTTCAAATTTATTAAAAATATGATATTTTAGTTATATGCTTTTATGTAATAGCGGTAATTAATGAACAAACAGATACCGGTATTATTTACAAAAAATGCTATTGTTAAAAAACCAGGCCCCGTGCTGTAGTTGTACAGAGATAAACCGGCATGATAGCGGCGTCACTTTTCACCAGTCATACCTCCGGAGCGAAGGAGGGTCCGCTGTAAATAACAAAGTTGAATTACAACAATCTATTTATAAAACGTTTAAAACTTAAATCATGGTAGAAACTAAAATAGCAAATTCACATAAACGCTCAAACCTTAAATGCGGTAGAAAGCCAGACCGGGCAAGCGTTTGGGTTTATTTACGGATTATGTTTTTTGTTTTATAAATGCCTAATAGTGCAGTGACGAATAATGGTATACTTATATAAACACTAAATTTTAGCGGAATCCAAATTTCGTTTTTATAAAATTCCAAAGTGTCTTGTATTTTGCCAGGTTCTGATTCTATATACGTTTTAACGGTATTAAATTCGATAAAAGTTCCTATAGCACCAAAAATAATCGGCAAGAATGTAAATAATAAATATATATAAAATGTTCTCCTTCTTTTTGTAGTAAGTAATAATACTATACCTGTAACAAAAATATATATTGCCGATAATAAAGCAGGCCATGCCAATATTCCAGCTCTGACAAAATATTCACGAAATTCAGACATAATAGTTAGGTTGTAATAATTATATTAATTATCAAAATGTTCATACAAAGGAGTAGTAAAGAGGTCCGATGAATTTATTTTTAATTTATTACCCTTATAAATTTTTACATTCGTATTTAATTTATCGATTATTTTTTTTGATAATATGATAAAAGCATATTGTTGGTGAGAAGGAGAAAATACACTCATTCCATTTGAAATTAACTCAACTATATATTTATCCTTATTAGTACTTTTAATAATAGCTCCTGCTTCACCAAAAATGTTTCCTCCACTGGTTGGTGAAGATTTCCTAACAAATTCAATGGTGCTATTAGAATCGGAAATAAAAAAATGTTTGTTCAAACATTTTTCATTTTTAAGCTCGAATTCTGCAGGCAGTTCTTCGGTACTTGCAAAAATTGCAAACAGCGAATCTTTATAAAAGCCTAAAAAATAGTAAAAGTCAAGACCACAGATATTTTCTTTTTTAAGATTATCCAATATAAAAAAATCAATTTTTTTTGCATCATTATCGGAGTAAAAAAGACTAATATTTTTTTCCAAAATATCAATATGTAATTTTGAAAGGGTATGATTTCTTTCGATTTTACTTTTAGAAGTTCCAAAAGGAAAAATTAGTTGAGCTTGCAAAGTAACATTTAAGCATACAATAAATAAAATACTTTTAATGAGAAATCGTAAAAACATTGCTTCTTTCCTAAATTTATGAAAAAATATAACATTCAAAATGAGCGGTTTTTGGAGCAACAAAACTGCCCAAAAAATCTGCCCGGTTGAGTTTCTATGGGTTTTTATCTTGTTTTTTCAAGGTCTTCTTCAGCCCAAGAGTTAACAATATCATATGATTTTTCAAGTAATTCTCCAAGGCTATTAACTATTTCAGGCAATAAAACACTTTTTTTCAAAAATTCATTTTTCCAGAATTGCTCATTATCTTTATCTTGATATGCACAAAGCCAGAAATTATAAATTTTCTGTTTTTCGTTTTCCAAATAAATTTGAATTTGTCGATTTATCCCCTTTGTTTCCCATTGGAGTGCTCTGCTTGGCCAATTGTGATAATTTTTTTCAATTTGTATTTTTTTTGTGTCTGCAAAGAGAACTAAATAATTATCGAGTTCCAGTAGAGGAGCTTCCAATTTTTTCCATTCTTCGTCTCTTCCATAAAATCCATTTGGCATAGTTTTATTCCTTTTATTTTTCTATAAAAGCGTTGTAAATCCAAATAAGAGGCCTATACCCCGCCGCCATAAACGGCGAAGTTAAATTACAACAATTTATTTATAAAATGTTTAAAACTTAAATTACGGTAGAAACTAAAATAGCAAATTAACACAATTGTTCAAAACCAAAATGTAGAACAAAATCCACACCGTTTTCGCGGTCGGCTTTAGCAGCTGGTTATACAGTTCTCAATAAATTTCTTCCATTTTATTTTCAAGAATTGTAACCAAATATTTTTTAGAAATTTTATTCATTCGTCCATCTGTGAAATCAAACTTAAAAGTAATTTTATTATCTAATTTGTTATTTCTTGTAAATTTTATATAACCGGTTGAATTTTGAGATATATTATCTTTAGGTTCAATTAAGATATCGGAAACATCAGACGAGCTAATATTTATATTAAAAACTTTGTTACCTTTATTTACAAAATAGATTGTAAATTCATTCCCAGATTGCACTATTTTAAGAAGATGTAATTTTGGATGTTTG
>JALSTI010000298.1 GCA_026983795.1 Melioribacteraceae bacterium | reverse complement strand
ACTGCAATTGTTAAAAGTAGTTTTTTCATTTTGTTTTTCCTTTTAATTCGTTTAGCGATTTTGTTTATTGTTATTGCAATCGCTATACCAATGTAAAAAAGTTTGATTTTCACTTGTTTTCAAACATTTCTTTGCCAGGTTTTGTAATTTTTACCGGTTTCATTTCTGCTTTGTAAATTTATTTTACACCGGTTTTGGCGTACTTCTTATTCTTGTTTGGCTTTGGATTATAAAAACCCGGGTTCATCTAATTATTAATTCCGGCGAATTTGTTTTTAATTATGAGTTTGGCAGACTTAGGAAAGGATTAATTATTCTGTTTCCGGTAATAATTTTAACTTGGAGTTGAGGCTTTTATAAGCAGGGGAATGAGAAGTTTAAAAATCGTATAAAGATATTGATATAAGTATTTGAAATTTTAAGTTAACAGTTAACGGATTCAAAAAACAATGGTCAGTTTTTTTCGGAAGAACCGGAATTTGTATTTTCGAATGAATTAGTAAGATTTTTAGGATTAAATTTAGTGAAAGTAATTGTAAAAGTTGTTCCAATATTTTTTTTGCTATCAACCGTAATTGCCGCATTATTAATATCGCAGCATTTTTTTACGAGGGATAATCCCAAACCGTTTCCTTCAAATTTTCGCGTATATCCACGTTCTTCTTGGCAAAACGGTTTGAATAATTTTTCTTGATAATCTTTAGAAATTCCGATTCCGGAGTCTTTAATTTTTACCGAAATAATATCTTTATCTTCTTCGGTTAATATTTCAACTTTTCCCGCATGGGTAAATTTAAGCGCATTATCGATTAACTGCACAAAAATTTGCGTCGCCGTGTAATCGTCGGCATAAATGTAAGTATTCCTTTCAATCGAATTACGGAATTCGAAAATTAAATTTTTTGATTCGGCTTGAATTTTAAATTCGGATATTACCGGTTTAACAATATCTTCTACCAAATCGAGTTCTTGAAAAGTCGGTTTGTAAGTTCCGTTTTGCAATTCAGACATATTAAGTATCAAATCAACGGTTCTAATTAATCTTTTCCCTCCGTTATCAATCATATTAAAGCTTTCTAATATATCTGTTATTCCCAAGTCTATTATTTCTTCGCGAACCAAGTTTGTAAAACTGAGTATGCTGTTAACGGGAGTTCTGATTTCGTGTGAAATTTGCGCTAAAAATTCCGATTTTAATTTATCCGAGATTTCGGCTTTTTCTTTTGCTCTAATTAAAGCATCCTCAAATTCTTTAACTTTGGTGATGTCTTCCACCGTTCCTTGATAATATAAAATTTCGCCGGATTTATCTTTTATTGCAACTGCATTTTCTTTAACATGAACAGGTTCGCCGTTAAATTTTTTCCATACGGATTCTAAGCCGGTAATTTTTCCTTTTTCCGCTATTTCTTTTTTGAAATTATTACGGTCGTAATCTGAAAAATATTCACCCGATTCTATATTAATTTTTAATAATTCCGCTTCGGAAGGAAAACCTAACATTTGAACTAAAGCGTTGTTAACCATTATCACATTGCCTCCGGGAGTGGTAACATACATTCCGATAGGTGAGCTTTCGAATAAAAGTCTGAATCTCCGTTCGCTTTCCGCAATTTTTTCCTGATCTTTTTTTCGCGCTTCAATTTCATTATTTAATTGTTTTGTTCTTTCTTCAACCAAATTTTCCAAATTTAGTTGAAATTTTTTCAGTTCATCCTTTTTATGTTGAAGTTCATTTACGGTTTCCTCAAGGTCTTTTTTTTGTTTTAATAATCTTTGATGGGATTGTTTACGCAGTTCTTCAAAAGTAAACGAGTAAATTACGATTAATAAGTAAGAAGGTATAAAACGGAATATGAACTGCGATGGATAATGAATTGTGTTGTTAAGTAAATGACCGAAAATAAAAATTGAAAAAGCAAAAAATATCATAGTTGCGTTAACAATAATACCTCTTTTTGAACCGAGTAAAAAGAAAGTAAATAACGGATATGTAAACAACCACAAATGCCCGCTATTACTGGCTCCTCCGGTTGCCAGCAAAAACAAAAAAAGTATGCCTATAACCGTAACTCCGAAGTATGTTGAGCGATAGTAATTTTTTGTTTTATTTAAATAATAAAGAGTCATAACTAATAATAAAAGTCCGGATAAATCCATAACCCCGAGTAACAGGTCATTTCCTAGAACGGAGTTTAAACCGAGAACGGTAAGATAAAAAATTGCAAAAAGAACAATTACAAACAACATTTTCATCCTCATTGCCATTTCGGACGGAAAGTATTGTTCGCTTTTAACGCTATGAATAAATTCGTGAAATCCGTTCATTTTAATTTATATTTGATAATTTTTTTCATAAAAGTAATTTATCTAAAGTAGGTCGCGTAACTCCAAGTGTTTTAGCCGTTTTTGATTTATTTCCTTCTAATTTTTCCAATACCTTTTTTGCGTAAAGTTTGTTCACGGTTTTTAATTCGGTCGTTTCGTATTTTATATCCATTCTTATTACATCGGACGGAACAAAGTCGGCTAGAGCCGATTGAATATCCGTAGTTGAAGATTTTTCAAGATTCGACTTGAAATATTTTAGTTTCAAAATATTATTTTCCGATAATATTACCGCCCGTTCAATAGCATTCCGCAATTCTCTTATATTTCCTGGCCAAGGATATTTTATTAAAAATTGTAAAAGGTCTTTTTCAATCTGGTGAATTGGAATCTTCATCTTTTTACTGAAATCGATTACAAAATGTTCTGTTAAATGGAGAATATCATCACCGCGTTCCCTTAACGGCGGAATTTTAAGAGTAACTATGTTTAACCGGTAATATAAATCGCTCCGGAAAAGTTTGAGTTTAACTAACTCTTCCAAATCTCTATTTGTAGCGGATATTATTTTAACGTTTACGGGAATGTCTTTTACTCCGCCTACTCTTCTAATAACTTTCTTTTCTACAACCCTTAATAATTTTGCTTGAATTTCAAGACTTAGGTCCCCGACTTCATCAAGGAAAATTGTCCCGCCGTCTGCAATTTCAAACAGTCCGGGTTTATCGGTTTTAGCTCCCGTAAAAGCACCTTTTTGATATCCGAATAATTCCGATTCCAATAAATTTTCGGGAATAGCCGTACACACAACATCCACAAACGGCTCGTCGTTGGGGTTTCCATAATCGTGAATTGCCTTTGCCAATAAACCTTTACCTGTTCCGGTTTCGCCCAGAATTAAAATGTTGGTTCTTGTATGAGCAACTTTTTTAGCGGATTCCAGCATTTTAATCGCTTCTTTGGAATTTCCCATAATAGAATTGAAAACGTATTCCCGTTGATCCAAAAAAGAGAATTTGCTTTTTCTGTCCAAGTTATAATCTTTAAGTTGATTTCTAATATGATTAAGGAATTTTTCTTTATCGTATGGCAAAGCAAAAATGTTTTCAAATCCTTGCCGGGATAAATTAATTCCTATATGAGCGTCAAATTCGTTAATAACATAAAGCGTATGGTTGTGGATTCTATCTTTTTCGAATAAAATTTGATTGTATAATTCGGAATTATCCCTTGTAAGGTAAACTATATTGATATCTTCATAATTGTAATTGAATTTATGCGAATTTGACAATTTGATTGAAACGTTATCGACCTCCAACTTTTCGAGCGCGCTTGTAACAAGTTGAAAATCTTTTATATCGGAATGAATCCATATATTTTTTACATTTGAAGAAATCATTTTATTTGCTAAACCGGTAAATGTTAGTATTTTTAACCATTCCGGGTATTTTATTAACGTTGCCGAAAATTTTCCCGTTTCCGTTTTTGGGTAAAGTGATTATGAATTCGGTGCCTTCGTTAGGTTTGCTTCTGACTTTTATATTCCCGTTATTAGTTTCTACAAATTCTTTACAAAGAATTAATCCCAAACCGGTGCCCTGTTCTTTTTCTGTTCCTTCGGTAGAAACGTTTTCCCCGACTTTGAATAATTTTTTCTGAGTTTCTTTATCCATTCCAACGCCGGTATCAGCTACTTTAATCTCAATTTTTTTGGACATGCTTTTAGCCGAAATTGTAATTGTTCCTTCACGCGGCGTAAATTTTATAGCATTAGATATTAAATTCCGCATTAGCGTTTCTACCATGTTTTGGTCGGCAAAAACTTTTAACTTCGGTTCTATTTTAGAAACTATTTTGATTTTTTTCCTCAAAGCATTTATACGGTAAATTTCAATCAGTTTATTTAAATGATTTTCAAGGTTATAATGACTCGGCGCAAATTCAATATTCCCGGTTTGCAAACGCGACCATTGTAAAAGATTTTCAAGCAATGAAAATGTTCCGCGCGCAGATTTGAAAATATTTTGAGCGAATTCTTTAATTTCTTCTTTTGATAATTCATCAACTTCATTAGCTAAAAATTCAGAAAATCCGATTAAGGAAGTAAACGGACTGCGTAAATCGTGAGAAATGATTGAGAAAAATTTATCTTTATTTGCATTAATTTTCTTCAATTCTTTTTCCGATTGATTAAGTCTATTATTTACCAAAGCCAATTCTTTCGATTTTTGTTCGGATATGATTTTGTTATATCTGAGTTCTTCAACATATCTTCTAATTTCGGCTTTGGCTCTTTTTTCTTCGGAAATATCATAAAAAATTACAAAGCATTCATTGGAACCGTTTGTTAGCAGTCTTACATCAAGAAATTCGAATTTTGAAGCGGGATCAATTTGATACTCGAATTTTTGTGTTCTTCCGGTTTTTAGTAAAGTGCTGAATCTTTTTTTCAATGATTCGGATAATTTTTTGGGAAAAATATCAAAAATTTGCGATCCTTTAATTTTAGAAACAAAATCTTTATTTTTTGATTTACTGGTTGAATAAACATCCAGAATGTTTCCAAGATTATCGCATCTAATTGCTTTATTTGAGACTATTTTAATGATATTATTTTGAGTTTTCATTTTTTAATTTTAGTAAAAATTTTGCTGTGGATTTATTATCGGTAAATATTTTTACAACTTTATATTTTCTTTACAATATTTAAATTATTTACTTAAGTTGACCGTTTCAAAATTTAGTTATTGAAAAACCGTTGAAACGGTTATTGTTTATTAGTTTTGCTTATTAACCGATGACTTAAGTCGTGGGTTAAGGACACCGGAAACCTTAATTTCATAACCGTTTTAACGGTTTATAAAATTCAGCGGTCAACTTGAGTTATTTAGTTAGGTTAACGAATTAGAGAATATCAATAAACTTCCGGGAATAATTTTGAAAATCCGGCTAATTTTTATTTTTCACTTTACTTTTCTGTTTATTTCAAGTACAACAAACGCGCAAATGCAGGAAAGGGAATTGAGAGGCGCTTGGGTTGCTACCGTGGTTAATTTGGATTGGCCTTCAAAGCCGGCATTGCCGGTTGAAGTTCAAAAAAAAGAATTAATCAATCTGCTCGATAGATTAAAAGCGCTTAATTTTAACGCCATATTTTTTCAAGTACGACCCGAATGCGATGCGGTTTATAAATCTAATTTCGAACCATGGTCGTATTGGTTAACCGGAAAACAAGGCAAACCTCCGGATCCCTTTTACGATCCGTTAAAATTTGCAATTGACGAAGCTCATAAAAGGGGAATGGAATTACATGCGTGGTTAAATCCTTTCCGGGCGGTTAGAAAAATAGGGCGGTACAAAATTGCAAAAAGTCACGTAAGTAAAGTTCATCCCGAATGGATTTTAACTTTTGGTAAATCAAAAATTTTAAATCCCGGACTGCCCGCAGTCAGAAAATATATTATTAACATTGTTAACGATTTGATAACAAGATACAATTTAGACGGAATTCACTTTGACGATTATTTTTATCCTTATCCTCCGGATGAAATTAAAAATGAAGATTATTACGATTTCGTTAAATATAACAGGGGAATTAAGAATATTAAAAATTGGCGCAGGGATAATATAAACATACTAATTGGCGATGTTTACAAACTGATAAAGCGGAAAAAAGATTTTGTGAAATTCGGTGTTAGTCCTTTCGGAATTTATAAAAACGGAATTCCTGAGGGTACGCAAGGTTTTGACGCATATAACAGAATTTATTCCGATCCGGTTAATTGGTTGAAAAATAAAATTGTAGATTACGTTGCTCCGCAACTTTATTGGGCGTTTGAAGGAAAGCAGGACTTCGGCAAATTGTTAAATTGGTGGGGCGGGGAATCCAATAGCAGACATGTTTATGCCGGAATAGGATATTACAAGGCAAAAAAATGGAGTGACGGTGAAATTCCCAGGCAAATTGAATTTACCCGGGGAAATGACTTTTGTAAGGGTTTTATAATGTTTAGAGCCAATTTGCTTAATTATACTTTCCATCCGGTAGTTAATAAATTAAGAGAAGATTATTTTTATAGTCCGGTATTGCCG
>JALSTI010000297.1 GCA_026983795.1 Melioribacteraceae bacterium | reverse complement strand
ATCCGGAAAAATAAAAATTCGAATAAAAAATAAATTCCCTGCGGTTGCAAATAAAAAACGGATAACACATAACATTAATTTTTACACTTTGTTGATTCCTTGAAATCCTCGGTACATTCCCCGGCGGTTAAATAAGAGGAGGCTGTTATTAATGACTTTTGCAGCAAATATAAAACTCCGGCGACATTAATAATATAGATATTTACGGTTTTTATTTTTAATTTTTTTTATTCAGGGCAGCTCTTTAAAACAGTTTTTGATTCCCTTTCCATCTGCATATCTCTGCGACTAAAATGTATGGCAAATAATGATAACGTTTCTAAATCCGCTAAATAACGACTGAATTATGTGTAACTTACTATGTTATTACCTTCACTTATAGAAACGTAAAATTTGTTATATTAATAAATTATATTTTTTTATTTGAGTGTTTCAATTTAATTATTTGATTAAACGGGAAACATTATACACTGAAATATTGTAGAAAACTTTTAGTTTCTTTAAATAAAATAAAGGAGCCGCTTTGGAAATAACAGAATTAAACGAAAAAATTAAACTTGAAAGTCAATTTGTTGATGTTCTTTTCAATGAAATAGGAAAAGTAATTATCGGTCAAAAAGAAATGGTAGAAAGACTGGTAATCGGACTTCTTGGAAACGGACATATTTTGTTGGAAGGCGTACCGGGTTTGGCTAAAACTCTTGCAATTAAATCCCTAGCCTCTACAATGAAAGCTAAATTCCAACGAATTCAATTCACCCCGGATTTACTTCCCGCCGATTTGATCGGGACAATGATTTACAATCAGAAAGAGGGAAATTTTTCAATAAAAAAAGGACCTATTTTTTCCAATTTTATACTTGCCGACGAAATTAACCGTGCTCCCGCAAAGGTTCAAAGTGCGCTTTTGGAAGCAATGCAAGAACGTCAAGTTACTATCGGTCCTTCAACATTTAAGTTGGAAGAACCTTTTCTTGTGCTTGCCACGCAAAATCCCATTGAGCAAGAGGGTACTTATCCTTTGCCCGAAGCTCAAGTGGATAGATTTATGCTGAAAGTAAAAATTACTTATCCTACAAGAGAAGAAGAATTACAAATTATGCACGAAAATGTTGCCGGTACTTTTCCGGTGGTTAATCCCGTTATTACTTCTAAACAGATATTAAATGCCAGAAAACTTGTTTATGATATTTACGTGGACGAAAAAATAGAACAATATATTTTGGATATAGTTATGGCAACAAGGAATCCTAAAGAATACGGATTAAACGATTTGGTTGACCTAATCAGTTACGGAGCTTCGCCGCGGGCAACAATAAACCTGGCTTTGGGCGCAAGAGCTATGGCATTTGTTAAAAGACGCGGTTATGTTATTCCCGAAGATGTTAGATCAATTTGTCTGGATGTTATGCGGCACAGAATTGCCGTAACTTACGAAGCCGAAGCAGAAGATATTAATTCGGAAAACATTATCGAATCAATTTTGAATAAAGTGGAAGTTCCTTAATCAAAATTAAATTTGAATACGGGCAAAATCAAAAAAAAATAACAAGAGAGATAATAAGATAAATTCAACAGTTCATATTATTGCTGATGATCTTAATTTGGAAAACTAATAATTAAGAATTGAAAATACGGCGGAAGTATTTCAAAAATTAAAAAATGTTAACAAAAGAATTACTAAAACAAGTACGACAAATAGAAATTAAAACGCGGGGAATAGTAAACGAAGTCTTTTCCGGTGAATATCAATCCGTGTTTAAAGGCAGGGGTATGGAGTTTTCCGAGGTTCGTGAATATCAACTCGGGGACGATATAAGAACAATTGATTGGAATGTAACTGCAAGATTGGGACACCCATACGTAAAAATATTTGAGGAAGAACGTGAACTAACAGTAATTCTTTTGGTGGATATGAGCGGTTCAATGGTTTTTGGAAGCGTTGATAAAACCAAGCAAAGAATAGCAGCGGAATTAACTGCTATCCTTGCTTTTTCGGCTATGAAAAACAACGATAAAGTGGGATTGATATTGTTTACCGAAAAAATTGAAAAGTTTGTTCCGCCGCGTAAAGGTAGAAGCCATGTATTAAGAATTATTCGCGAAGTGCTTTCTTTTGAACCGGAAGGAAATAAAACCGACATAAAAGGTGCGTTGGAATATTTTAATCAAACAATTAAAAAAAGAAGTATTGTATTTCTGATAACAGATTTTTTTGATAGCGGATACGAAAAGATATTAAAAATTGCCGGTAAAAAGCACGATTTGATTGGGATTGTTTTAAGAGACCCGCGCGAAAAATCATTGTTGAAAGCAGGATTAATTAAATTCCGCGATGCAGAAACCGGCGAAGTAAGATATGTTGATACCAGCAATAAAATAGTTCAAGAAAATTTTATTAGTCGTTTGAAAGAATTCGAAAATAAAAGAAGATCTTTGTTTATTTCAAGCAGATTGGATTCGGTAGTGGTGGATACTGAGATTTCTTACATTAAACCTTTAGTTGAATTTTTTAAACTGCGCGAGAAAAGATGGTAAACAAAATTAAAATTTTCGTTTTGTTTTTTTTTGGCGTATCCTTTCTTCTTAATGCGCAAACAATAACGGTTGAAGCTTCTACCGATACTACCGATTATTTAATCGGAGATTATATTAATTACCAACTGGTTATCTCTTACAATAAAAATTACCGCATTATAAAACCGGTTTTAAAGGACAAGTTAGGAACCCTGGAAATAATTAAAGAAGGAAATGTAGATGTTTCCGAAAACGGCTCAAAAGTTACCGAAGTTTACCATTACATCTTAGCAGGTTACGATTCGGCAAAAATTAATATTCCTCCTATCAAAATTGAATACAGGGTAAATAATAATTCAGACGTGCAATCAATTACTTCCAATCCGGTTCCTATTACTATTCATACCTTAAATGTAAATCCCAAAGCAGACATCAAAGATGTAAAACAACCGCTTAGAATTCCTGTGAACTGGCTCATCTATTTATTAATTGCAGTTATAATTCTGATAATTTTGCTTATTGCCTATTACATTTACAGCAAAAAGAAAAAACAAACGGAGCCGGAACAAGTTGTAAAAAAAGTTGAAATTTCCCCTTACCGCCAAACATTAAATGCATTAGCAGAGCTGGAAGAAAAGAAACTATGGCAAAAGGGTGAAATTAAACAGTATCACTCGGAATTAACCGGAATTATTAGAAAATATTTTGAATATAGATATAATTTTAACGCTCTGGAAATGACATCCAGCGAAATTATGAAAGTTTTAGACAGGGTAATGGATAATCAGCAATTAATTGATACCGCCAAGGAATTTTTTAGAAATGCCGATTTGGTAAAATTTGCTAAATTTGTTCCTATGCCGTCTATTAACGAAGAAATGATGAAACAAGCTTATACAATTGTAAAGCGTACAAGACCCGCTGAACATTACGAAGAAAATTATGAGGGCGCAAATGTTCAATAATATTGAATTTGCTTACCCTTACTTGTTATATTTGCTTTTTTTAATACCGCTTCTTGCTTTGTGGTATTGGAAGCAAAACCAATCCAAATCTTCCGATATGATTTACTCTTCACTAAAAATTTTCAAAGAAATAAAACCGACGCTTAGAGAACGGCTGAGGCATTTACCCGCTTTCCTTAGGATACTTGCAATTGCATTGCTCATTGTAGCTATTGCACGGCCGCAATCGTATCTCTCCGGAGAAAATATTTACACCGAGGGAATAGATATTGTTATGCTTTTGGATATTTCAGGAAGTATGTTGGCGGAAGATTTCAAACCTAACCGGTTGGAAGCCGCTAAACAAGTAATAGACGAATTTATTAAAGGAAGAAAAAGCGATAAAATCGGTCTGGTTGTGTTTTCAAGCGAAAGTTTTACCCAATGCCCGCTTACTATCGATTATTCAGTTTTACGGAATTTACTTAAAGAAGTTAAAAGCGGTATTATACAAGACGGTACGGCAATCGGAACAGCAATTGCGAATGGAGTTAACCGGTTGAAAAGCAGTAAAGCTAAAAGTAAAGTAATGATTCTTCTTACCGACGGCGTTAATAACAGCGGGGAAATTGATCCGGTTACCGCTGCGCAAATAGCAAAGAAATTCGGAATTAGAATTTATACTATCGGCGTTGGAACAAGAGGCGAAGCGCCTTATCCGTTTCAAACTCCTTTCGGTAAAAAATATTCGATGGTGAAAGTTGAAATTGATGAAGGCGTTTTAAAACAAGTCGCTCAAATTACCGGAGGAAAATATTTTAGAGCAACAAACAAAAAGAAACTTAAAGAAATTTATAACGAAATTGATAAGATGGAAAAAACGAGAGTTGAAATTACATCTTACAAACATGCAAAGGAATTATTTTATGGTTGGGCCGGCGCTGGCTTTTTAATACTGTTGTTGGAATTCGGTTTATCTAAAACTTATTTAAGGAAATTACCGTAACTATGCTGCGTTTTGCACATCCGGAATATTTGAATGCACTTTATTTAGTGCCGTTAATAATTGCGTTGTATTGGTTTTCGCAGCGTAAAAAAAATAATCTGTTGGAAAAATTTGCCAACAAAAAATTGTTTAATATTCTTTTTCCCCTAAAAAGTAAAGTTAAAAGCGCACTGAAATTTTGGATATATTTAACAGCTTTGGTTCTTATTGTTTTGGGTCTGGCAAACCCGCAAATAGGAAGTAAAATTGAAGAAGTTAAAAATGTGGGAATTGATGTCTATATTTTACTCGATGTTTCTCAAAGCATGCTTGCGCAAGATATAAAACCGAGCAGATTGGAAAAAGCCAAACACGATATCGCTTCCTTAATTCATAAACTAAGAGGAGATAGAATAGGACTAATTGTTTTTGCGGGTGAAGCTTATGTACAATTTCCGCTTACAACTGATTATTCGGCCGCTAATTTATTCCTTTCCGCAGTCAGTGTAAATTCCGTTCCGCAACCCGGTACGGCTATTGGTCCGGCAATTGAATTGGCATTAAAATCCTTTAAGAAGGACGAGGAAACTAAAAAAGCTATTGTTGTTATAACTGATGGTGAAGACCACGAAGGAGACTTAAAAAAACCAATTGAAGAAGCAAAAAAAATGGATGTTAGCATTTATGCAATCGGATTGGGTTCTCCCGCCGGTGTCCCGATTCCTGTTTATGATAAATATGGAAATAAAGTCGGTTATAAAAAAGATAATCAAGGTAATATTGTATTAACCAAATTAGACGAAGCAACGCTTCAAGAAATTACGAGCGAAGCAAACGGAAAGTATTACAGGGGTTCAAACACAGATGACGAACTGGATTCTGTTTATAAGGATTTGGCAAGTTATCAGGGGACTGAATACGGAGCAACAAAAATCACAGAGTATGAGGATAGGTTTTATTATTTGCTATTCCCTGCTTTGTTATTATTATTAATTGAATTTTTTATATCTGAGAAAAAATCTAAATTAATGTTAAAATTCGAAAGACATTAAGTTATTTTACGATGAAACAAATAACGCTTATATTTTTATTCTTCTTTATTGCTTTAAATGTTAGTAAAGCTCAATCATTACGCGGTTTGGTTAATGATGGCGTTGATCTTTACGAACAGAAAAAGTTTTCGGATGCGGAAGTGAATTTTAAAAAGGGACTCGAAAAAAAAGAAGAATCATTCGAAGGAAATTTCGATTTGGGAGATGCATTATATAAGCAAGGAAGATATAACGAAGCAATCGAATCGTTTAAGAAAGCTTTTAAATACGCAAAATATGATTCTTTAAGGGAAAAAATTTATTATAATATAGGCAACTCATTTTTAAAATCGAAGAAATTTCAAGAAAGCATAGGAGCTTATAAAGAAGCGCTTAAAATTAATCCTAACGATTTGGATGCAAAGTATAATTTATCGTATGCACTTGAAATGTTAAAAAAACAAAAAAACAAGAATAAAAATCAAAAGAACAAACAAAAGAACAAACAAAAGAACAAAAATCAAAAGAATAAAAACAATCAAAATAAAAATAAGCAGCAGCAAAACCGGAAGAATAAACAAAATAAAAATCAGAAGAACAAACAAGACCGGCAACAGCAAAATAAAAATCAACAGGAAAAAGAGCAGAAAGGTAAACAACAGAAAAGCGAGATTTCCAAGGAAGAAGCCAAAAGAATTTTAGATGCTCTAAAAAATAATGAAGCCGAAATTCAAAAACAGATTAGGAAACGAAAAGGAAAAGTAAGAAAAACCGATAAAGATTGGTAAATATTAAATGAAAACATTACAAATTAAAATATTAATATTATTGATACTTATTTCCGGCTCAAGTATATCAGCTCAAAAATTTAAAGTTACGGTCGATAAAAGTACGGTTGGTATTAACCAAACTTTTCAAATCGATTTTACTTTTAACGGCGGGGATTTAAACAGTTTAACCGAATTTATGCCCCCGGCTTTTACCGGTTTGAGTATTTTGAGCGGTCCAAACGAATCGCGAAGTATGCAGATTATAAACGGACAAGTTTCCGGTTCGCTTACATATTCCTTTATTGTTAGACCTACAAAATTGGGTAAAATTACAATCGGCAAAGCTTCGGTAAAGTACAAGGGCAAAGTCCTAACCACAAATCCCATTTCAATTAATGTTGTAAAAATGGCAACCGCACCAAATAAAAAAACTGCTAACAAAGGTATTTCTAAAGAGGAAATTGCAAAAAATGTATTTATTTTAGCTGTTCCAAACAAAAGAACGGTTTTACAAGGCGAACAAATTACGGTTACATATAAACTTTATACACGACTAAATATATCTTCCCCGCAAATTTCCAAATTACCGGAATATAAAGGATTTTGGGCTGAAGAGTTAGAAAGTCCTACAACCATAAGATTTAATTACGAAATGTATAAAGGTCGCAGATTCAGAAGCGCCGTTATAAAAAAAGTTGCACTCTTTCCGTCTAAAACAGGGAAGCTTTCCATTACGCCTTTTGAGCTTAATATTCCGGTTTTGGTTCGAAGGAAAAGAAGCAGGGATTTATTTGATGATTTTTTCAGCGATTCATTTTTTGGAAGAACCGAAACGATCGATTTTCTTGCTAAATCTAATAGAATAAACATAAACGTCAAGCCTTTGCCCGAAGAGGGAAAACCGGCCTCTTTCAAAGGCGCGATTGGCGAGTTTAAGATTAGCGCAAAAATTGATAAACAAAAAGTTAAAGTTAACGAACCGATTTCCGTTAAAATTAAAATTTCCGGTAGCGGGAATATTGCTTTGTTAGAAATTCCGGATTTAAAATTGCCGCCTGGATTCGAAAAATACGAACCGAAAACCACTCAAAAAATTTATAGAAAAAATGTGATTAGCGGAACTAAAACAATTGAATATTTAATTGTCCCGAGAATTGCCGGCGAAAAAACCATTCCACCCATAGAATTTACTTATTTTAGTTTAAAACAGAATAAATATGTAACCGAAAAAACTTCACCGTTTAATATTACCGTGGAAAAAGGAGAAGGCGAATACACACAAACAGCGGCAGGTTATACTAAAGAAGATATTAAACTTCTAAGCAAAGATATTAGATTTATTAAAACTGATTTTAAACTTCAAAAAAGAAGTACAATACGCTTGATTAATAACTGGTTTTGGTTTGCTTTGGTTTTTCCCCTGCTGGTTTTAATAACGCTTATCGGTTATCAAAAACGGAAAGATAAATTATCGGGTAATATTGGGTTATTAAAGTTTCAAAAAGCCGAGAAAAATGCAAAAAATAAATTAAAACAAGCTCAAAAATTCTTAGAAAACGGCGATAAAGAAAGTTATTATAACGGACTGTCCCAAGCGCTGTTCGGTTACTTGGAAGATAAATTAAATATTAAAAAAGCCGAATTTACTAAAGAACGCGCCGTAGCTAAATTAAGAGAGTTGAATGTAAACGAGGACTTAATTAAAAAAGTAGAGCAATTATCAGATAAATGCGAGTTTGCCCGTTTTGCTCCAAATGCGCAATCCAGTCAGTCGGAAACCGAATTATTCGAGGAAACAAATAATCTGATTCAACAGTTGCAAAGTTCCATTTCAAACAAAAAAATAAAAAAATTGTGATGATAAAAATATTACGCTACATTATTTTACTGTTAATACTTTCTGTTACTTTATCTTATGCATCGCAAGTTGATGAATTGATGACCGAAGCAAATAATGCTTATCTGAAGAAGAATTATACAGCAGCAATTGCCGATTATGAAAAAATTATTAATAACGGATATATTTCGCCCGAACTCTATTATAATCTTGGTAATGCTTACTTCAGAGTTGGAAAATTGGGATATGCAATTTTGTATTATGAAAAAGCTTTAAAATTAGCTCCGGACGATGAGGATATTATTTATAATTTGAAAATTGCCAATGCAAGAATTGTAGATAAAATTAAAGAGGTCCCGCAATTATTTTTAATTAAATGGTGGAATATCATAATTACCTCGGTATCGGTTTCGGGTTGGCTTACTCTTGTATTGGTATTTTATCTGCTTTTGCTTTTCAGTATAGGATTATTCTTTTTGTCCAAAAAAATCAAATTGCAAAGGGAAGCGTTTTTAACAGGTATAATCAGTCTTGCGCTTTTATTTCTCTCCGTTGTATTCCTTTATTCAAGAATCAATAAAGAAACATCATCGCAGTACGGAGTTTTACTTGAACCTTCCGAAACAGTTAAAGTTTCTCCGGATCCGAAAGGCGAAGATGCATTTGTTATTCACGAAGGAACTAAATTTAAAATTGAAGACGAACTTGAAAACTGGGCTAAAATTAAATTAGCCGACGGCAAAGTAGGATGGGTGAACGAAAGCGTAATAGGAAAAATTTAAACTAACAAATTGAAAAATAATTTTTCACATAAGTTGAATTGCAATTATCTATAGCAAAATGTTTTGCATTAAAAGTGATATGATTATGATGCTTGCCGGGCTGTATTTAATTACTAATGTTTGTTCCGTTCCCAATTAGTAAAATTTTAATCGTCTTTATACATTTTAACAACCGGAGTTTTTCCTTGTAAATAATATCCTCTAAACATCCCGTCAGTATTAAATGTCATTGTTATATCCCCGAATTTATCAATTCCGATAACGCCGCCTGCGGCTTTTTGCGCGACCAATTTTTTCAAAATGACTTGTTTAGCTGCGGTTTGAAGACTTGACTTTAGATATTCCATTCGCGCCGAGATGTCGTAAGCAACCACGTTTCGTATAAAAAATTCGCCGTGACCCGTAGAAGAGATTGCACATGTGCTGTTTTTAGCGTACGTTCCGGCGCCAATAATAGGAGAATCACCAATTCTTCCGTACATTTTGTTGGTCATTCCTCCGGTAGAAGTGCCTGCCGCCAAATTACCGTTCTTGTCTAATGCAACACAGCCTACGGTACCGAATTTATGAAAACCTGTTTCCAAAGAGGATTGTTTTTTCTCTTTTAATTTCATTTTGACCCGCTGCAAAGATTCCCAACGTGATTTTGTAAAAAAATAGGAAGTATCAACTAAATTAATGCCCATACTTTTTGCAAATTGTTCGGCACCGGCACCGTACATTAAAACATGGGGAGAATGTTCCATTACAAAACGGGCTAAAGTTATTGGATTTTTGATATGTTTAACCCCGGCAACTCCTCCCGCATTCAGCGTTTTCCCGTCCATGATTGATGCATCCAATTCGTTGGTACCGGCATTAGTAAAAACAGCACCTTTGCCGGCATTAAACAAAGGGGAATCCTCCATTACGCGTATTGCCGTTTCAACGGCGTCAACACTTGAACCGCCTTTTTCTAAAATACCGTAACCTTTTTGAAGTGCTTCGGTTAGTTTCGCCCTGTATTTTTTTTCTTGTTCTTTTGTAAACGAACCGTGTTTTATACTTCCGGCTCCGCCATGAATTACAAGTCCGAATTTGACTCTTTGTACTTGAGTTTCATCAACCTTCTTCAAACACGAATTTGCTGAAAAGACAATTAGAATTAGTATTAGTAAAAAAGACAGTTTGGTACGACTCAATTTATTCTCCGTTTTTTTGATTAAAAGGTCTTACGAAACATAGAAAAATCTTCTTAAAAAAATGAAGACTTTTTAGTGAAAGAAAAAATTCACTTGATAATTTAATGATGCAAAAGGAAAGATATTTGTTTGCTGAACTTTAGAACAACATCTATGGAAATTTTTCCAGTCAACCAAGAAGCATTCTAGGTTTCCCCCAAAATAGTTAAAAATAGTTTAATTATAATTTAAATACTTGTTTATTGTAGTAAAAGTTAAAATGTGAGGACTATATAAAATTTTATTGATTACATTAATTTATTCCATAAATTAGCAAGTAAATTTTCGAAAACTATAGGAGGTGGAATTGAAAAATAGTAAATCCTTGTTTTTTTTAGTTATTTTGGTTTTTGTCAGCATTCAAACTTCAGGGCAAAAACGCACTTCAAATCCTCATAAATTTGAAATTAAATATAATGTGGAAACTACATCTGTGAAGAACCAAGGCAGGACGGGTACCTGCTGGGCGTTTGCAACATCTGCGTTCAGCGAATCGGAAGCGATTAAACTCGGCAAAGAAAATCTGGACGTTTCTGAAATGTTTATAGTCAGAAAAGCATACGAAATGAAAGCTGACAATTATGTAAGGTATCACGGAAAAACCAATTTTGGCGAGGGAGGTCAAGCGCACGATATGTTAAATGTTGTAAAGAGATTCGGTATTTTACCGGAATCCGTTTATCCGGCGCTAACAAATGAAAACGGGATTATAGACCATAGCGGATTGGTCCCAATATTAAAGGGAATTCTAAGCGGAGTATTAAAAAATTCGTCTCATAAAATTTCGCGTAAATGGAAGCAGGCATTCAGTGCCGTACTTGATGTTTATTTTGGGAAAGTTCCGGAAAAATTTATTTATAACGGTAAAACATATACTCCCAAAAGCTTTGCCGCTTCTCTTAATTTTAACCCCGATGATTATGTTGAAATAACTTCATATACTCACCATCCGTTTTATGAAAAATTTGTTTTGGAAGTGCCGGACAATTGGGCTAATGCCGAATATTATAATGTACCGATTGACGATTTGATTAAAATAATTGATAATGCTTTAAAATCGGGTTATTCGGTTGATTGGGACGGTGATACCGGTAGAGATAATTTCTACAGAAAAAAAGGTTATGCAGTTGTTCCGGTTGAGAAAAATCCTCCGGGAGATGAACCGGAAGTTGAAAAATTTATTACTCAAGAAATGCGGCAAATAGCCTTCGATGATTTTGATGTAACAGACGATCATTTAATGCAAATTACCGGTTTGGCCGCCGACCAAAAAGGGACAAAATTTTATTATACTAAAAATTCTTGGGGTACTAAAGATAAAGCATTTAACGGCTATTGGTATTTGTCGGAACCGTATGTAAGATTAAAAACAATTGCGATTTTAGTAAATAAAAATTCTATACCCGAAACAATAAAATCAAAACTGGGGTTATAGTTATTATTTTATATTTTTTTTAGTATCAGGTTGTATTCTAAGCGTATTTTTAATATATATAAATACACTTTCGGTACAACCTTTCTTTTTTGCGGGGCTTTTCAATGTCACAAAAACGTAATTATTAATACTATTAGAGTAAAGGAAATTTCTTAAATAAAATTGATTTGTCTTGAAGATGACAATTTTTTACGCTTCAAAGGAACATATTTGTGGTAAGAGAGTCTAAAATAAAAATAGTTAATAAAACTGGAAAGGAATAAGTCATGCCAAATATATATAATCCGCTTTCCGATTTAATTAGTGACGAAATTTACGAAATGTTAAGCCGGAAAGGATTAATAAATCAAAAATCCGTTAGAGATTTTCAAATCCGGAAAAGATTTCAAGAGCTTAGAGAACAAAAAATGAAAGCCGGAGATGCGATTGAAGCTTTACGGAAGGAATATCCGTATTTGCAATTCGATTCGATTCGTAAGATTGTTTATCATAAATTCAAATGATATTAAGGGCTGCTGCATTCATAATTCCGGTTTTACTAACTGAGGAAGTTCAATCCCAGAAAAACATTTTGTTGATTCGTTTAATTTGGCTGGTTTTAATTATTATTGGGGCATCTTTACTTTACTTGGCATATCATAAATGGATTGTTCCTAAGCATATTAAAGACGATACGGAATATCAAAAAAACAAGTATAAAAATATAGATGGTTGTTAACGTTTCCGTATTCGAAAATAACACATTAGCCAGCCAAATATTTCTCGGAGTAAAAAAAAAGACCGCCATAAAGACGATCTTTCTAAAAGAATTTTTTACAATTAACTTTTCTTTTCGGTAGTTATCTTTGCGTTTTCTATAATTGCATCGTATCTGTAACCGGCGCCAAAATCTTTATCGGTTGCTAAAACCCCCTCTACCACAATTGTCTCTCCGACGCGCGCCGATTGATCTGTTGTAACAGCAATATCGTAATGGTTTTCAAAACCGGTACCGTCTTGAATATGAATCCAGTTTCTGTTCATTATTCCGCCGTTATACTTTGTTACAACACCTTTTACTTTAACGGTTTTCCCGTTTAGATCTTGCCGCTGTTCGTATATTTTTTCTATTGTCAATCCGTCTTTAAGCGGTGTTATGTGAACGTTTTCTTTCTTTTCGGCAGAAACACCTTGATGAGCGGAACTTATAGCGGGATTTGGAACTTTCGGCGGTTCTTTTACCGGAGTTTTTGTTACATGATCGACGAATAAAATAGTGTCGAATGTTTTATTTAATGTTTTACTTGTAAAGTTTTTCATTTCCATTGATTGAGTAAAATATAATATATCTCCTTTTTGAACCGGCATTTCTTTTATGGCAATCCAATAATCTTTTCCTTTTTCCGAGGCAAGAATATAAGTGTAACCGGAAGCGTTTTGGAATTCCTTTACAACAATTTTATGCGTTCCGGCAGGAACAGCCGCATCATTTTTAGGGTTTTCTTTGTTACAAGCAATAATTGACAAAGAAATTAGAATAACTAAAATAAAACTGATTTTTTTCATCGGTTTACCTTTCTGTTTTTTATAATTGTATATGTAAACTTATGAAAGTATTTGTTTAAAAATACGATATTTATTAACCCTGTCCTTAGTTGATAATTAATATCCCTTACCCAAATTCACATTTGATTATTTCGAAATAAACTAATAATTTATTTTACAAATATATATCTATTCATTCGCTCATATTTAACGGGACTATTAATCTATATACACACTAAATCGGAGTTATAAAATGAACTTAGTTGAAAGAGTAAAGGGAATTCTACTAAAACCGAAAGATGAGTGGGAAAACGTAAGAACAGAAGCTACAACCGTACAAGAACTATTTATGCAATATGCAGTTATTTTAGCTGCGATTCCGGCTATTTCGGGTTTAATAGGTAAAACGGTTTTTGGTATGAGTATTGGTTTCAACTCCATTCATATTCCTTTCGGTACAAGTATTGGTTGGGCAGTAGTTTCATATTTATTTTCCTTGGTGGGCGTCTATATAGTTGGCTATATTATTGATGCGCTTGCGCCGTCTTTCGATTGCAGTAAAGATCTCGTTCAATCTATGAAGGTTCCGGTCTATGCCATGACAGCAAGTTGGGTGGGAGGAATTTTTACTATATTTCCGCCCCTTTCTTTTCTTTCTTTTTTAGCCGGCATTTACTCTTTGGTTTTAATGTATATAGGCTTAAAATCTGTAAAACAAGTTCCTCAAGAAAAGATGCTGGGTTACTTTGTTGTAGTTATTTTAATTACTATTGTTGTTTACATAGTTATCGGTGCAATAACATCGGCGGTATTTTTCAGATCTTATATGATGCCTTAAATTTTTGCGGAGCATTTTTAACCGGTAAATAGATTTAATTAATGTAAACCGGAAAAACTTTAACAAAATTGAGATGTAATTCAGCTTTTATTTTTTTTCTTTTTTACTTTATATCCGATACGGTGAAAAGGATTTACCACACTGGATGATATATTGCGCAAGTGGGAGTTTATTCTTTTTAACGATCTAAAATATAATGCCAAAGCCACAGCTGTGCCCGGAAGAATAGAGTTATCCTTTTCTTTAATAAGATCGAAAAGGCATTCGTCGCTTATTTTGCTTACGGTTTTATATTTTGTAACAATTTCTCTTCCTAACTCTTCGTCGGCATTTTTGAAACATTGTATTGTTTGTTTGAAATTTTCTTCAACTTCCTTTTCTATTTCAACAAGTCTGTCTTCAAAAATTCCCCCTTTCAATTTTTTGGGATGATTAAGGGCGATTTCGAAAATATTTTTTGTATAATCGCCAATACGTTCAAGATCGATAACGATGCTTACCAAAACCAAGCCCGAGGGTAAATCTTCGGTACCGGTAAGTACCAAATGATTAAATACGTCTTTTCGAACTTCGCGCTGATATTTGTTAACTTCAAGGTCTTGGTCGTAGATGTTTGTTTTTAATTCGCTTGTATCGGTAAACCGTAATACATCTCTTGCCTCAATAAACATATCGTGCGTTAAATAAAGCATATCGTAAGATCTTTGAAATGCACGGTCCATTAATGTATTGCTTTTAAATACGGATAATATTTCTTTAATCATAACTTAACCTCACTATGATAAATAAATAACTGCAATGGGAATAATAAAAAATAAAATTAAAATATACGCAACGGGAATAATCTTGTTCTTAGTTGATAATTCCGAAAATTTTTCGGCTATTGAAATCGGTACTTTTTTAAGTGGCCACCAAACAATCATTCCGCTAATATTAAAAAGCAAATGAGTTAATGCAACAACAATTGCCGCGGGAACTCCGGTTATAAATGCAGCTAACAAAGCCGTTACCGTGGTTCCGATATTTGCTCCTAATGTATATGGAAATATTTGAATTAAAGATAAAAGACCGGCGCCAGCCATCGGTACAACCAACGAGGTAGTAATTGAGCTGCTTTGAACTAAAATTGTTAATAATAATCCTACAAAAAAAGCACGGACAGACGTTTTGAAAAGATATTTATCGAACCAAACCTTAGCTTTTGAAACGACTAAAACTTTGAGAGAGGAAACCATATATTTCAATGCAACAAAAAGGAGAATCAACGAAAGTATAAAAAGGACCCACGGCAAAATACTATCGTTATTTAGTAGAATCTTTAAATTTTCCTCTAATAATTTAACAACTGGCTTGGTTAAAGCTTTAACGGGACTAAGAAATTTAACTCCTCCAACACCTTCAAGCAATCCTTCGAAAATGCCGGAAGCTTTACCCAAAAAATTTGTTGTTAATTGTAAGGGAAACAAAACAATGACCGTAAGAAAATTAAAAAAATCATGAACGGTTGCAGCGGCAAAAGCTCTTCTGAATTCATTGCTTCTATTTATTTGCGGCAGTGATGCTATTGTATTGGTAATTGAGGTGCCTATATTTGCTCCCATGATTATCGGGATTGCGTTATTTATGGTTAGCGCACCTGCCGCCACCATTCCAACTACAATGGAGGTTGTTGACGAAGAACTCTGAATTATTGATGTTGCCAATATTCCCACAAATAAACCCACAAAAGGATTCGAAGTTGATTGGATTAAAGCATGGGAAAATCCTTTTCCGAAAAGTTTTAGCGAAGAACCCATTAAATCCAAACTGAAAACAAAAATGTATAGAAAAATCAGTAGCTCTACAATTGCAAAAAGATTCGGGTACTTTTTATAGAATGCTTTTAATTTGTTCATGTATGGAAAAAAAAGAAAAATTGTTTTTCAAATGTACACAAAAATATAATATTCCGGTGTGATTTTTGTAGTTGTTAAGGCGCTGCGTTATGTAATTTCAAATAAAATTTAATTAGGAAATATTTCTATTAAATCGAATATCCGCAGAATCATTTTCAAGTTTTAAAACGCCGCGCGGACAAACCTCGGCACAAATTCCGCATCCAACACAGCTTGCACGTACAATATTTTCTTGCCTTTGTGCATAGGACCTAACATCAATTCCCATTTCGCAATAAGTGGAGCAATTTCCGCAAGAAATACATTGGGAACCGTTAGTGGTTATTCTAAACTTAGATTTTTTCTTTTGTAAAATTCCCAAAATGGCAGCCATCGGGCAGCCGAAGCGGCACCACACCCTGTTTCCCATAATAGGATAGAAACCTACTCCTATTACACCGCTAAAAACAGCTCCTATAAGAAATCCGTATGTTTTTGAAAAACCGGACGATAAACTTCCTAATAAAGATCCATGATAAATGAAATTTAACCAAACCAGAACTGTGGTAACAACTATAAAAACTAATACGGAATAAATCATCCATCGCTCAATTTTCCAGGCTTTTAATGATTTATCCGATAACTGCCGGAATGGGTCGCCGGCTGTTTCGGCTAAGCCGCCGCAACCGCAAACCCATGAACAATACCATCTTTTCCCGAAAAAATATGATAAAACCGGCGTCGCAATAAAACTCATAATTATTCCCCAGAAAACCATAAAATATCCTAACCCTCCGCTCTTGATTAACGAATCAACCGTATACGGGAATAGATAATCATATTTTAAAGGCCAGAAATAAGTAAAATAATGTTCGGGTTGGTTTAGTCTTAGTAATAAAGCCGGAATTAAAAAAGCAAATCCAAGCTGAAAAAACATAACGGATAATGTTCTTAAAATTTGATATTTATTATGGCGTTTTTTAATTAACATTCGCGTACCCATTACCAAAACCGCTAAAGTATAAAAAGAGCCGTATAAGAACCATCTGTCGGCTGCTTTATTTCTTAACCAATAACTTAACGGATCTACAAGCCGGACCCAGTTAGTTAAAGTTTCCGGAAACCAATATAAAAGGACATAAAATCCGGTTATTATAATTCCCAGTGTCCATCCGCCGGCTTGCCGTGACGTAAAAGAGTTAAAAAAGATATTGTTGTTTTTAACTCCCGAGGGTGATTCCTTGATTTGCGGAAGGAAAAAAATAAGCGCTCCTAAGGTTACCAATCCGAAGCTTAGTAGAAAAAACAGAAAGGGATTAGATTTTGTAATATTTGTCAGACTTACTAAAAATCCTAAAACACCAATTCCAACAAACGACAATCCTATTTTTTTGATAACATCCAGACTGGGATTATGTGTATAAACTTTTGCCGGGTGAATTTGCAATTGCTTCATAATTTTCCTTTAGACAGAAATTTTTGTAATGAATTTTTTGATATTAAACTTTTTGGTTTTTAATTTTAATCCGGAACCCGGATTTTCCTCGTTAAACTTTGCAATAATCTCTTCTTCATATTTTTTAAAAAATTCGGGATCAAAATTTGCTTCGCCGAGATTTTCCAAAATATACTCAATTGTTCTTTTCTCCCTTATCCAATTTTCAAATACCGCCTGGCGCATCCTGATGCCAAAAACATTTATTCCAACCAATTCGCGTGTATCTGTTTTGAAGACCATATTAATTGAGTGTTTGCCGGAATTATGAACCCAATAAAAATTATTTTCACCTTCTCTTTTAACGTTGCTTACAAATCCGTACGTTTGATATTCCAAATCCAAAAACTTTGCTGAGTTAAACCAAATTCCTCTTTCGTATTTAGTCCTTTTTCCGCAAATAGTTTTCGCTAAAACTTCGCCGTGCATTTTCCCCGTGTACCATAATTGTTCAAAGCGGTTTCTTTCGCCTTCTTCAGTTGCTTTTATTTCAACACAATCTCCTGCAGCATAAACATTGGGAATGTTTGTTTCGAAATATTCGTTTACTAAAACGCCGCGGTTTGTTTCTATTTTTGTTTTTTTTATTAACGAAATATTCGGGGAAACTCCGGGAGTTAAACCAACAAACTGGCATTCGATTTTTTCGCCCTTGTCCGTAGTAATTGCGCAAACTCTTCCGTTATTACCGGCTAATATTTCTTTTAGATTTGTTGCAGATTTTAATCCTATTCCGTGTTCAAGTATATGTCTGCTAACTAATGCCGCATCTTCTTGAGGTAAAATATTATCCCAATATAAATTCTCTCTAATAACAAAGGTAACTATAATACCTCTTGTATGTAACATTTCGGCTAATTCAATTCCTATTAGTCCGCCGCCTATAATAACCGCATGATTTGTATATTTTACATTTTCTTCCAGTAATTCCAAATCTTGATATGAATACAAACCTTGGACTCCAGGAAGATCCTGACCCGGCCACCCGAATTTATTAGAAACCGATCCCGTTGCAACAACTAATTTATCATAAGTTATACATTGTCCGTCTTGCAAACAGACTAAATTACTATCTGTGTTTACATTAACAACTTTGCCATAAACAAGGTTAATTTTATTTTTTTTCCAGAACCAATCTTCGTAAGGCTTGGTATGTTCAAATTTCATATGTCCCATAAAAATATACATTAAAGCCGTTCTCGAGAAAAAATATTCCGTTTCGGCTGAAATAACGGTTATTTTCATATCGCTCATTTTGCGTACATTACGAGCCGTTGTTATTCCTGCAATACCGTTTCCTATAATTACCAGATGTTCCATATTATCCTTTTGAAAATGTTAAATGAGCATCTTATTGTTTTGAAATTTATTGTTTACAGACGAATTAAAATGTTGTCTGTGCGACAAAAATGCAATAATAAATTATTTTATAAGCAGATATTTGCAGTAAAAATTTGAAACATTTTAATTTCCGTTAAATATATAAATAATGCATTTATTTATTAATTTCTACTGCAAATAAAATTTCTTATCCGAAAATTCAATTTGGGAAGTTAATAATGGAATTTCTAAATAAAGACAATTTCGAAAACGAAGAATTTAAAGAGTTGGATTTTTCTAAAACGACTCTTGACTCAAAATCTTTTCAGGATTGTAGTTTTACTAACTGCGATTTTACTAAGGCAAAAATAAATTATTCGCAATTTATAAATTGTAAATTTAAATTCTGTAATTTTAGTTTAACTAATCTTAGGCAAACTCAACTTAACGATGTAAAATTTGATGAGTGCAAGATTATTGGAATAAATTTTACCGAATTAAACAATCTTATTGTAAAACTTGACTTTACGGACTGTATGATATCCGAGTGTGATTTTTCCGAGATGGAATTACCTAAAACAGGGTTTATTAATTGCAAAGTGAATAACTGCGATTTTTTTCATACAAATTTTTCAGGGTCCGATTTTTCCAATACCGATTTAACAGGAACAATATTTCAAATTACAAATGTTTCAAAATCCAATTTTACAAACGCTACAAACTACCGGATAAATCCAAACGGCAATAACATAAAAAATGCAACTTTTTCTATTGACGGAGCGGTTTCTATGCTGGAATATTTTGATATTAAGCTAATTTAATAAAGTAAAATAAAGGTAATGAAAATGGCAAAAATAGAACCCTTTGAAAAGAATTTTGAACTTTACGAAAAGTGGTTTGAAGAAAATAAATTCGTTTATTTATCGGAACTTGAGAGCATAAAAAAACTTTTACCTCAAAAAGGGAAAGGGATAGAAATTGGTGTGGGAAGCGGAAGATTTGCAGGTCCGCTGGGAATTGAACTCGGATTGGAACCATCGCCTAAAATGAGAGAATTGGCAATTGAACGGGATTTAATTACAATCGACGGTTCGGCGGAAAATATTCCAATCGGTTCTTCGGCATTTGATTATGTTTTGATGGTTACAACCGTTTGCTTTTTAGACAATTTAACTCAATCGTTTTTTGAAGTTAACCGGATATTAAAACCGAATGGAAAATTTATAATCGGTTTTGTGGACAGGGAAAGTAAAATCGGTAAATTCTATGAAGAGCACAAAAATGAAAATCCGTTTTACCGGTTTGCCGAATTTTATACAACAAAAGAATTAAAAGTGATTTTAGAAAAAACGGGATTTTCCAAATTCGAATACAAACAAACAATTTTCAATCCGGTTGATAAAATTTACGGTATTGAACCGGTTCTTGACGGATATGGTAAAGGATCGTTTGTTGTTATTAAAGCAACCAAGATTAAAGGTATAAAATAATGTCGTTAGTATTCGGACCTGTTCCCTCCAGACGATTAGGCAAAAGTTTGGGAATTAATAATATTCCGCCAAAAGAGTGTACTTATGCATGCATTTATTGTCAGCTCGGAAATACTTTAAAATTAGAGATTAAACGACGTGATTTTTATTCGACAAAAGAAATTATTGAAGAGGTTGAAAACCATCTCAAAAAAATAGATAAATACGGAAATCAAATAGATTATCTAACATTCGTCCCAGACGGCGAACCAACCTTAGACCTGAATTTAGGCGAGAGTATTTCCGCTCTCCGTCGGTTTGGAATTAAATTGGCAGTAATTACAAATTCTTCTTTAATAGATGATGTAAAAGTCAGAACTAACCTGAGCAAGGCTGATTGGGTATCGTTAAAGATTGATACTGTTGATGAGAAAACTTGGCATGAAATAAATAGACCACACGGTCAGTTAAATTTCAAATCTATTATCAACGGTATGGAAATGTTTTCTAATGATTTTAAAAGTTTTCTTGCCACCGAAACAATGCTTATAAAAAATATTAACGACAGCGATGAAGAACTTGAGGCTACTGCAAAATTTATTAAGTCATTAAATCCTAATAAGTCGTATATTTCAATTCCTACAAGACCGCCGGCGGAAAACAATGTTTTTGCACCGGATGCAGAAATAATTAATAAAGCTTACCACATATTTCAATCATTTGATATCAATGTTGAGTTAATTATTGGTTACGAAGGAAATAAGTTTTCCGCAACCGGAGATTTTAAAGAAGATATATTAAATATTACCGCAGTTCATCCAATGAGACATGACGCAGTTGTGGAATTGCTTGAAAAGGATAATGCCGGTGCTGAAGACTTGGATTTTCTTTTGGAAACACAACAGTTAAGAAAGTTAATTTATGATAATAAAATTTTTTATTTAAGAAACTTGCATAAATGGCGGAAAGAAAAAGAAGAGAATCTCTAATAAAATCTTATCATCTAATTTTATTAAATAATATTGAATTCTAATGAAAAGCTTTCCCGAAATAATAAACCTCTCAATTATAATAACAATTTTCGTATTTACCATGATGTTGTTGGTAGAATACGTAAACGTTATTACACACGGGAAGTGGCAGGAAGATTTACAAAATAGTAAAGTCGGACAAATATTATTAGGCGTTATTTTAGGCGCTGTTCCGGGATGTTTGGGCGCTTTTACAGTTGTATCTCTTTATTCACATGGAGTTGTTAGCTTTGGAGCTTTGGTTGCAACAATGATAGCAACTAGCGGTGATGAAGCTTATGTTATGTTTTCCCTCTTTCCTTTAAAAGCAATTTTAATTACAATAATTATTTCTGTTATTGGGTTTGTAACGGGATATTTGACCGATAAATTTTACAAAAAACAAAATTTGTTGATAAAACCGGAAGTCCACGGATTTGAACTTCACTCCGAAGATGCATGCGATTGTTTTTCTCTCACATTAATTAAACAACAATTAATTAATATAACTTTTCCGCGCGCATTATTAATAGGAATATTAGTGGTGTTTTTATTGCTATTAATTACAAATCAAATTGCACCGGACGAAGAAGGATGGATAAAAATTACGTTGGGAATTTCAACCGCATTCGGTTTATTTGTGGTTTCAACCGTTCCCGACCATTTTTTGGAAAAGCATCTTTGGCAGCATGTACTTAAAAAGCATCTTTTAAGAATATTTTTATGGACTTTCGGAACTTTAATTTTTCTTCATTTTTTGCAAAATTACTTGAATATTAATGCTTGGATTCAATCTAATTATTTTGTGGTTTTAGTTATAGCCGTTCTAATTGGAATAATACCCGAATCCGGTCCGCATTTAATATTTGTAACTCTTTTTGCCGCCGGTACAATTCCGTTCAGCATTTTATTAGCAAGTTCAATTGTACAGGACGGACACGGAACATTGCCGTTGTTGGCAGTTTCTAGCAAAGGATTTGTAGTTTTAAAATTAATTAATGTTTTGGTCGGATTTTCTATCGGTCTTACCGCATTGTTATTAGGATTTTGATAATAGATATTTTTATAATAAAAAGTTAATACTTTGGTATGAAAAGAAAACTTACAAGCTTAGATATTTCCGAAGCGAATTTTATTTTTGCGCACGTTATGCTTGAACTAAATAAAAATGAAAAATTTAATAATTTAGTTGTTACTCAAAGAAATAAATTAATAGATGAAATTTGTTTGGAGGTTATAGACAAAGCAAATAAAGATGAAGATGATAAAGAAATTTTAAAATCGGAAATATTAGCGTATAAAATTCCCGGAACGGAAAAGAAAAAACATCCGCTGGAAATTGTTAATTTAGAAAAGCCCGGAAATTTTAATGAAATAATGCGGCGGAAATATGAAAATATTATCCGGGAAACAGTTAAAAAAAGAATTAAAAAATTGGTTGTCTAAAAACATTCCGCAGGTTTTTACTAAAAAAATAAATAAAAAAAATCAATCGGTTTTCGTTTTAAAGATATTATATAAATAATGTTGGGCATTGATGTTTGCGTTTTTATTCGTCAATAACTTTAGCCGGTTTTCCATAGTTAATTTTTCCGCCTAAATACTGACCGAGAAAAAATGCTGTAATCATAATAGGATATGTATAAAGCTGAAAACCCATTCCGGAGTATATTCTTAAAAATATTACAATAGGAATTGGTAAATGAATTGCCAGAAACCATTTGGGTGACTTTTTAACTTGTTTTGCCCTCCAAATACCAAAAGGTATATTTACTAAAAAAACCAATAAAGCTACTATTGCTACTTTCATATACACCAAATAAATTAAAATGGATTAGGCAAAAATAAGTAATTAATCATTTTAAAACTATTAAAACCGGTAATCTATTTCTGCAAAATTAGATAACTGAAAAGTTTTTGATGAGTAAAATATTGTATATAATGAATGTGAAATTTCTATAGATAACTTTAAATAATGAAGTTAAACTTATTTTTGCAACTCTTTTTATGAAAAAATTATTTTAAATTTTGTTCCTTTTCCTTTTACGCTGTGAACTTTTATTTCGGCATTATTGATTTCGCAATATTTTTTAACTAAAGCCAATCCTAAGCCGTTTCCTTCAAATTTTCTTGTGTAACCTTGCTCTTCTTGCGTAAACGGTTTGAAAAGATTGGGTAAATATTCTTTTGAAATTCCTATTCCCGTATCATTCACTTCCACAATCAGTTTTTTATTTTTCAAGCGTTTAAGCAATATAACAACCTTACCGTTATTAGTGTATTTTACTGCATTATCTAACAAATTGTTAAAAATTTGACTCACGGTATATTCATCGGCTTCCATTTCGTAGTTCCCCTTTAATTTTTTTAGAATCAGCTTAACATTTTTTGCCTTTGCCAATTCCCTGTATTCTAAATAAAGAGGTTCAATTACATGAGTAACAAAATCAAATTTTCTCAAACTCGGCTCGTATGTACCCGTTTGTATTTCTGACATATTTAATATTAAGTCGATGGTTCTCGTAATCCGTTTACCTGCCCTTTCCATAAGCGAAAAAGATTGTCTTAGATCTTCCGATATAAAATTATAGAGTTCACTTTTTAATAAACTTGAGAAACTTAAAATCGTATTTATAGGAGTTCTAATTTCGTGTGACATTTGTGCAAGGAATTCGGATTTTAATCTATCCGATCTTTCGGCTCTTTCTTTAGATTCGATCAACCATTTTTCAGCTTGTTTCTTTTCCGTAATATTTTCAACCACGCCTTCCAAATATTTGGTTTTATTTCCGTTGCCGGCTACTACTTTTCCGTAAACGCGCACGTGTATTATATTACCCCGTTTCGGTTTTATTAATGTTTCAAAACCGTCAAATTCGCCTTTGGTTTTTGCCAAGTAAAGCAATTTTTTCCTGTCCTTCGGATTGACGTAAAAATCCCTGGCAATATTTTGTTCGGATAATTCTTTAAAAGATTTACATCCGAACATTTTAATTAAAGCAGGATTTGCGAGTACAAATTTTCCGTCGAAAGTACTGCGGTATATTCCGACCTTTGCATTTTCATAAAGACTTCTGAATCGTTCTTCGCTTACTTTTAACTCTTCTTTAATTTCTTGTCTTTTTAAAGAATTTACTATCATTTCGCCAAAAATCTTAAGGAGTGAGACAATATCTGGATCAACTTTCCATTCTTTTTTAAAGGTTGAAAATCCCAAAAATCCCCAAAGCTTGTTATTTTGTGTTATTGGAATATTTAACAATGACTTAATGTTAAACCTTTTTAATTCGTTAATCCAAACTTTTTCAGTTTTAGGAATTTGGTTGAGTGAATTTATAAACAGAGGTTGCAAAGATTTAATTTTATTAAACCACCACTTTCTTTCCGATACACTTAAGTTACCTAATTTTTTATTTAGGTTACCGTTATTTTGTTTGTTCCATTGTGTTAGGCAGGAAATAGTAGAGTAATCTTTAGAGAATGAGAACAAAAAGCATGCGTCAATATCTAAAAAACGGCCTAATTGTTGGAAAGCGTTATTAATTAAATCCAATAAATTGTCGTATTTTAGGTCTACGAAACTAGTGAATATTTTTGTAATTAAATCTTCAAATTTGATTCGCTGTTTTAATTTTTGTTCGAATTCTTTTCTTACGGAAATATCGCGCACAATAGCCTGAATAAATTTTCCGGATTTTAAATCGACTGTATTCAAACTAACTTCCGCAAAAAAGGGCGTCCCGTCGTATTTGCAGTGAAGCCATTCGAATGTTTGTTTTTGATTTTTAAGAGCTAATTTTAATTTTTCTTTAGCTTTTTGTTCCGAATCGGAGCCGTCGGGTTGTTTAGGCGGCGAAAATTCATACGGTGAATGATTGATAATTTGCTCTTTTGTACATCCGAATATTTCCAATGTTTTTGGATTACAATCAATAAATTTATTATCCTTCATTAAAAAGATTGCATCATTAGCCGAATTGAATAATTTTTCGAATTTTTCTTTAGTTTCAAAAATTTCTTGCGAGATTAATCTTGTTTCCGTTACATCTTGAAAAAATGCGTAATTGATATTCCCGGAAGTTCTGATCAATCTGTATTTTACTTCGCGTAATTCAGAATTTTTGTTTTTAACTTGAATTACTTTAGGAATAAATTTTTTATTTGCTCCGTTTTTTAAATAAGTTTCCCAAATTTGCCTGGTTTTTAATTTATTATTTTTTAGCGGAATAACTTTATTAAAAAAGTTATTTATAGTCGGTATTTCCGAAGCGCCGTAACCGAAAAGTTTTTTGAAAGAAGGGCTGACATAAATCAACCTGCCTTTTTCATCAGTAACCATGGTAGCAAACGGAGATTTTCGCAAAAGTTCTTTGGTCCCGTTTAACTTTGGTTGTAGACGAACCCGGGAATCTGTTTTAATATTATACTTTGCCGATGCTAAAATATTTTTTTTAACCGGATTTTTTTTCATTCTTATTTTTTTTTCATAAATTCTAATTAGATTAAATCAGTTTCTCATTTCAAATTCAATTTAGAACGCTTAATTTATATTATTATCGGATAAAAATTGATTTATTAAAATAAATTATTAGATAATCTCAAGGAAAAAGATTAGTAAGGAATTTAACCGGATATTTAACAATAAAACTTTTTACAATTAAATAACGAGAACAAAAATGAAAGTAACCGCTTTGTTTTGCAGAACGTTTAATTATATGTTGATAGTAAGCTTGTTTTTATTTTCCGCTCTTAACTTCGGTGAGTCTCAGCCGCCTAAAAAAGCTAAGAACGGAATGGTTGTAACCGTTAGCACGCCTGCGTCTTTAGTCGGGGTACAAATATTAAAAGACGGTGGAAATGCTGTAGACGCTGCGGTAGCCGTTGGTTTTGCTCTTGCCGTTACATATCCTTATGCGGGAAATATTGGCGGTGGCGGTTTTATGGTTATTCATTTAGCGAATGGAAAAAATACGACAATCGATTTCAGGGAAAAAGCGCCGTTAAAAGCTTTCAGGGATATGTATTTGGATAAAAACGGCAATTATATTCCTTCGCTCAGCAAAGAAGGCGCTCTGGCGGTTGGAGTTCCCGGAAGCGTTGCAGGATTAATTTACGCATTAAAAAAATACGGAACAATGCCTTTGGCAAAAGTAATTCAACCTGCCATTGATTTGGCTAAAAAAGGTTGGAAACTTGATGAAAGAACAGCCGAATCGTTTAGTAAAACATTGGATGTATTTAAAAAATATCCTTCTTCTTACAAAATATTTTCTAAAAACGGGGTTCCGTATAAAGAAGGGGAAATATTCAAGCAGCCGGATCTTGCTTGGACCTTAGAACAAATTAAGAAAAACGGAAGGGATGGTTTTTATAAAGGTAAAGTTGCCGATTTACTTGTTAAACAAATATCGGAATTTGGAGGGATTATTACAAAAGAGGATCTATTAAAGTACAAACCGGTTGAAAGAAAGCCGGTTATTGGCACTTACAGAGGTTATGAAATTGTTTCCATGCCTCCTCCCAGCTCGGGCGGAATAGCATTGGTGGAACTTCTTAATATTCTGGAAAATTATCATTTCGATGAAAACGATTGGGGAAGCAGCGGTTATATACATGATTTGGTTGAAGCTATGAAGTATGTTTATGCCGATAGAACCAAACATTTAGGTGATGAAGATTTTTATCCGGTTCCAAAAAAAGGGTTGATTTCAAAAGCATACGCTAAATCAATCTTTAAAAAAATTAAAGATGTTGCAACTCCGTCTAAAGATATTAAAGCCGGAAATCCGTTAAATTATAAAGAAAGTACGGAAACAACCCATTATTCTATTTATGATAAAGCGGGAAATGCCGTAAGCGTTACTACAACTCTTAATTCAGCCTTCGGTAATAAAATAATTGTTGAAGGCGCTGGATTTTTGCTGAATAACGAAATGGACGATTTTAGCGCAAAACCTGGTGAACCGAATCAATTCGGATTGTTGGGAACGGAAGCTAATTCTATTCAACCCGAAAAAAGAATGTTGAGCTCAATGACACCTACAATTGTGCTGAAAAATAGTCAACCTTATATAATCATAGGTTCTCCCGGAGGATCAACAATTATAACTACCGTTTTACAAGTAATAATGAATTGTATTGATTTTAATATGAATATTCAAGAAGCTATAGATGCACCGCGCATACATCATCAATGGTTACCTGATAAAATATTTCATGAGAAATTTGCAATAATAAAAGATGTTATGGAAAATCTTAAGAAAATGGGCTATAAATTTGCGGACTTGCATTCTAATTTTAGAATAATAGGTCGGGCTGAAGGTATATTAATTGATAATAGCAAAAATTTGATTTACGGCGCAGCCGATCCGAGAGGCGGAGGATCTGCCGAAGGTTATTGATATTTGCAAAGAAAATAATTTATAAAGGATATATTGATTTATTGGATAAAATGTATTATTATGTAATATAAATTACTTCACTTCACTCTATACATCAAAATAGTATGAAGAAATTAAATATTAAATTATTAACATTTATAAAACTCCCTTTGTTAAACTTTCATTAAAGTTTAACGTCTCAAAATTAATTTCACAACTAAAAACGAGGTGCACATGAGTAAAATACACTTACTGTTTGATAATCATTTCTTTAAAAGGATTATCATAATTAGTTTTGTTCTATCAATTTTTATTTGGGGAAGTATTAACCTACTTGCTCAAGCAAATGGTAAGATACAAGGGAAAGTTACCGATGCAAATACAGGTAGTCCCTTACCGGGAGCCAATATTACAGTAATTGGAACCCAAACGGGAGCTGCCGCTACAGCTTCCGGCGAATATACACTAAGTTTAAAACCCGGTAAATATACGGTTCAAGCAAGTTTTGTTAGTTACAAACCCGTCAAAGTTGAAATAGTAGTGGTTGGCGGAAAAACCGTTGTCCAAAATTTCAAATTGCAATCGGATTTGATTGGTACCGGAGAAGTTGTTGTTCTTGGTTCCCGCCGTACCGGTAGAACGGTTGTAGATTCTCCCGTTCCCGTGGATGTGTTAACCGCTAAAGAAATTCATCAAACAGGCGCAACGCAAACCACACAATTGTTAAAAATGCTTGTCCCTTCTTTTAACCAACCCCAAAATACAATTACCGATGGTTCCGACGAAGTAAGACCCGCGGCAATTAGAGGAATGAACCCCGATCATGTTTTGGTTCTGGTCAATGGCAAAAGAAGACATTCCAGCGCTTTAATTCACGTTAACGGTTCTATAGGTCGCGGATCTTCCGGTGTTGACCTTAATGCAATTCCCGTAGGAGCAATTGAGAGAATCGAAGTTCTGCGCGACGGTGCA
>JALSTI010000296.1 GCA_026983795.1 Melioribacteraceae bacterium | reverse complement strand
TTAGAAAATTTTTCTTATAATCCAAAAAATTAAGGAGAGGACAATACTGATAATAACCATTGTTACAATGGGGAAATAAATTTTAACGTTCGGTTTTTCGATAATTATATCTCCCGGTAAATGACCGAACGGAATTTTCGATAACCAAGGCCATAGTAACCCGGCAATTATTAAAACAATTCCTCCGTAAATTAAAAGTTTTTGCAAATTTATAATTCCTTGTATTTTCGCGCCGAATTATAAACCATCAAGACAGAAGTTGAAATTAATACAACTCCTATAAAAAACAAATACCAATTGTAAAATGCAGGTATATAATTAGCAGAAAGTTCTCTGAATTGCTTATCCTCAAATAACGAAAAGAATTTCGATATGTAACCTCCGTTAAAAATCATCAAAGCGTAATCCCAAATGTATGTTAAAAAAATTATTAAAACTCCCCCAACTAATATTGATAATTCTTTCAATTGAAAAGTAATTCTCATTCCTTTATCGCTAAGATTTACAAACAAAAGAGCGATTAAAATCATTCCGATTGAACAAATTACCGGAGCTAAAACCGGTCCGACCCACGGTACAGGAATCAAAAACAAAAGGTCCCATGTTAAAAAAGATGCCGGCCAATTTAAGAAAATTTTTAAGGCTAAATAATAGGAAACATCCCAAATACCGAATACAAAAAGGAAGTAAGAAAATTTTTGAATTCCGTTTTTCCCGGCAATTATTCCAACCGAAACAAGCATAACAATAGTAGTTAATTCTCTTATGATTTCTATTAAATAAATTTTTGAAGGAATTAATTTAAGAGGAAAGTAAAAACCGCCGGGGTAGTATAATTCACGTAAATACACAACTACAATAGCTTCAAGAAATCCCATTGCAAGAGCAAAAATAAGTAAAACATTAAATTTTCTTTTAGAATCATTTTTCATTTTTTTTGATTCCGGTTTTCATTATTAATCAGAAAACAAAGGACAAACAACCGGTTATTTATAACCATAATCCAGTTACCGGTTCCAATTATTAAAGAGAAAAAAACTTTTATTTAAACTTCCACATTCTTCCGAACGTTTTTTAAGTTTCCGGAATTTTCAAACAGGTTCTTTATTTCTTTTAGAAAGTCTATTAAAAATTTTAAGGTTTCTTCAATAGTTCTGAAATTATTTGTTATTTCTAATTTCATTGTTTCCTTTACTTGTTTGAATCTGATTTTTTTCGAATAATTTTCCATTATAAAATTCATAAGAAGAGGAAACTTAACTTCGTAGAAATCGGCATTTTTAGCATTAGGTAAAATTAAAGTTAATTTATCTCTTGTAATTACAACTCTATCGAACATTGCGAACGAAGCGTACAATCTGAGAATAGCAGTATCAATTAACCTTTCTACTACCATTGGCAGTTTCCCGAAGCGGTCTATCATTTCGTCTTTAATTTCGTTGACCTCCTCAATTTTAAGCATTGAAAACAAAGCGGAGTAAAAGCCCAATCTATCGGATTGGCCGGGCATAAACGATTTAGGAATATTAACTTCATAATATGTATCAATCACGGTATCGGCTCTTTCTAAATGTTTAGGTAATTGATCGAATACTTCGCTGAATTCTTTTTGTTTAAGTTCATTTACGGCTTCGTCCAATAATTTCACATACATATCGAAACCCACGGCGTTTATTGAACCGCTTTGTTCTGTTCCCAGCAAATTTCCCGCACCTCTAATTTCCAGATCACGCATGGCAATATTAAAACCTTCTCCCAAATCGGTATATTCTTCAATAGCTTGTAATCTTTTTACTGCTTTTTTTGTTATTGTATTTAACGAGGGTACTATTAAATAGGCATAAGCTTGTCTGTCCGATCTGCCTACTCTGCCTCGCAATTGATGTAGTTCAGCCAGTCCGAATCTGTCCGCTCTGTTAATTATAATTGTATTAACGTTGGGAATATCCAATCCCGATTCAATAATCTTTGTACAAACGAGAACTTGATGTTTTTTATTTAGAAAATCATAAATTACTTTTTCCAGTTCTGCCGGTTTCATTTGACCGTGAGCAACCGCAAAGTTAACTTGTGGAATATGCTTTTTAAGATAAATTGCTATTTTGTTTATCGTTTGTACACGGTCGTGAACAAAATAAACTTGTCCGTCTCTTCTGATTTCCTGCAGAATCCACTCTTTAATTTTAACAACGTCAAACGGTTCAACTTTAGTATAAATGGGTTGCCGGTTTAGCGGAGGAGTTGCCATTATTGATAAGTCGCGAGCGCCGAGCAAAGACATATTAAGCGTACGCGGAATAGGAGTTGCCGTTAATGTTAAAGTATCTACGTTTACTCTCAATCTCCTAAGTTTTTCTTTAGCCATCACACCGAACCGCTGTTCTTCGTCAACTATAAGCAAACCCAAGTCCTTAAATTTCACATCCTTCGATAACAATCTGTGAGTGCCTATTAAAATATCAACTTTTCCGTTTTGTAAACCCTGCAGTATTTCTTTTTGCTTTGCTTTGGATGCGAATCTTGAAAGAGCCGCAACCGTAACCGGATATTGTGAAAGCCGGTCGTTAAAAGTATTAAAATGCTGCTCGGCTAAAATAGTTGTGGGAACAAGCATTGCAACCTGTTTACCGTCGCTTACTGCTTTAAATGCAGCACGGATTGCAATTTCTGTTTTCCCAAAGCCCACGTCGCCGCAAATTAGTCTGTCCATAGGATTCTCGGATTCCATATCGGTTTTTACTTCATCGGTAATTTTGATTTGATCGACAGTAGGTTCGTAAAAGAAAGACGCTTCCAATTCTTTTTGCCATATTGTATCGGGACTAAATGAAATTCCTTTTGTAGCTTTTCTTTCGGCATAAAGTTTTATTAACTCCCTTGCGGCGTCTTTAATTTTCTTTTTAACTTTTTTCTTTGTGTTTTTCCATTCGTTACTTCCCAGAGTAGAAAGTTTTGGGGGAACCTTATCTTGCGAAGAATACTTTTTTACCAATGACAAATAATTTAAATTTACGTAAACTATTCCCCCTTCGGCGTATAAAATTTTTATGCTTTCCTGTTCCGCCATTCCAATTTTAATTGTTTCCAAACCGTCAAATTTTCCAATTCCAAAATTTTCGTGCACAACATAATCGCCGCGTTTTATTGTGGAAAAATCTTTAATGTTAGACTTTTTCCTCTTTTTCTTTTTAGAAATTTTTGTCCGGTACGGTTTGTTGAAAATTTGATAATCCGTTAAAACAAGCAGTTTTTCTTCTTTACAAATGAAGCCGGTTTTTATTGGCAGCTCAGTTATTTTTATTTGTCCGGAATCAATTTGCTCGCTTATTTCGTTGCTAAATTCAGATAATAAATCTTTTAACCGTTGGGATTGGAATTCGTTTTCCGTTGTTATAATTATGAGATAATCCTGTTCGTTATATTTTTGTATTTGAGGAAACAAAAGTTTAAGATTAAAATTAAATAAAGCAACCGGAGAAATTCCAAGCCGGAGCCTGTTATTGTACCTTCCCAACTCATCTTCAATTAACCAAATTGCATTCTTCTTCAAAAGTTCATCGATACTTTTATTCTCAAAAATTTTATTTTCCAATTCGTTAAAATCCGGTTTATCATTTACCTCCGGGAAGACATCTTTTTCTAAATCAGTATCAATTGCTTCTTCAAATTTTTTATCTGCGGTTTTTATTTCTTGAAAATCATCTTTAAATAATTCCGTTAATTCCGTATCGGAAGCAATTAAGATAGGATTATTTATATAGTCAAAAATATCCGAATTCATGGTATCCGAACCGGAAGTTAACATGGAAGCAAGTGTAACGGAATCAATATGATTGTATGATCTTTGAGTTTCGGGATCAAAATAGCGAATCGATTCGATAAAATCTCCGTCAAATTCCAATCTGCAAGGTCTGTTTTCGCTATACGACCAGAAATCGATTAAAGAACCTCTCAGGGAATAAAATCCCGGTTCGGCTACTAACTTTTCGCGTTCGTATTCGAGTAACGAAAAATATTCGAGTAATTCATCGTAACTCAACTCGCTGCCCAATTCAATTTTATAAGTATTTTTCTCAATTTCCGTTTTTGAAGGCAGTTTAAGTTTCAACAATTCGTAAGTTGATACAAGTATAAAACTTTGCAAATTCTGAATAGCCGTAAGTTTTTCTTGAATTGTATGAAAATCAATTTCCGGAACGGGAAAGGTTTTTTCGCCCAATCCCAAAATATTTAATTCTACGTTAACTTCATAAACAGATTGTTTATCCGGCAGTAAATAAATTATATTATTATTCAAGGCAAATAAGGAATTAACCAATAACGACTTGGAAGAACGGGGCAGCGGAGTAATTGGAATTAACACAGGTTTCTTAAAATTGCTCCCGGCCTTTTCAATTAAAGATTTTACCGGTTTTATGTTATTGAAATTTTTTACAACAATATTTTTCATATAAACTATTAATATTTAATATTAAATTATATTTTAATAAATATACTTATCCATTCTTACGGTTCCCTTCAGAATGAATTATCCAAATTTAATCATCGTAAATTATAACAACAAGAAATAATCATGGCACTTTGAGTAAATGTTGATATTTTATAAGTAAACCACTTTACAATAAAAAGGATTAAACTTTCCCTTCAATTTATTTTTTCTTAAGTTTTAATGTGGTTGCATAATTCTCTTCACAAACAAGGAATGATCAAATGCAGTTAATTAAAGCCCCAAAACACAAGGAATTAACTCCTCACGACTTAAAATTATTTTGCGACGTGAACTGTTTTGAATTCGAATCAACTAATAATTTAAAGCCGATTGAAGGTATTGTTGGTCAGGATAGAGCTATGAAAGCGCTTAAAATAGGAGTCGATCTTAAAAGTCCCGGTTACAATGTATTTATTACCGGACTCTCCGGTACCGGGAAATTAACCACAATTAAAAAAGTTTTGGAAGAAATTTTACCTAAAAAACCGAAACTTTACGATTATGCTTACGTTAATAACTTTAAAGATCCTGATCATCCTACGTTATTAACTTTTCCTGCGGGAAAAGCAAAAATATTTAAAAAAGATCTTGAGCAAACAATCAAACTGTTAAGGAATAATATTCCTCAAATTTTAGATACCGAGCCGTTTCTATCCAAAAGGAAAAAGTTGATGAATGAATATGGTTCGGCTCAACAAAAAATAATGTCGGATTTTGAACAAAAACTAAGAAAAGATAATTTAACTCTTGGGCAAATTAAAGTAGGAGAAGTTGCACGACCTGAAATTCTTGCAATTATAGACAATCAGCCTGTAATTATTCAACATTTGGACGAATATATTAACGCTAAAAAGATTACTCAAAAACAAGCCGAAAAAATCATAAAAAAATACACTGATTATCAAGACGAGCTTCAAATTATATTTAAACAAAGTTTACAACTTACTCAAGAGTTCCAGCGAAAATTGGGCGAATTGGAAACCGAAGCAGCAAACGATTTGGTAAGTTTTTACATTAATCAAATTAAGAAAAAATACCGGAATAAAAAGGTTAGGAAGTATTTGAGTTGTGTGATTGATGATATTTTACAAAATTTAGAAGTGTTTAAAGGGCGAACTCCGGGACAAGAAAGGATGGAAGACGGTTCCGTTGTGGATTATTTCAAAGTCTATACAGTAAATATTATTTTGGATAATTCACACCAAAAGCAATGCCCGGTTATTGTGGAAACATCCCCCACATTTGGTAACATTTTCGGTTTGATAGAAAAAATAAGCGACGGTGCCGGAAACTGGCATACGGATTTTACCAGCATTAAAGCCGGTTCCCTCTTAAAAGCTAACGGCGGTTATCTGGTTTTACATGCCGCCGATGCAATTTCTGAAACGGGCGTTTGGAAAACTCTTAAAAGGGTTTTGCTTTACGGTAAATTGGAAATTCAAGATCTTTCCAACATTTTTCAAATTACTCAAAGCGTCTTAAAACCCGAACCGATTGCGATAAATACAAAAATTATTTTTATCGGAAATAATTTTGTCTATTCAATGCTTTCGGAATACGAAGACGATTTTAACAAAATATTTAAAGTTAAAGCTGAGTTCGATTATGAAATGAAAAGAACGGACGATGCACTAATAGAATATGCGCGCTTCGTGAAAAAAATGGTGGAAGAGGAAAAATTATTGGAATTCGATAAAACGGCAATAGGCAAAATTATTGAGTATGGATCCAGATATGCCGGCGAAAAAAGCAAACTTACCACGCGCTTCGCTTATATTGCGGACCTTGTAAGAGAAAGTAATTTTTGGGCTAAAGACAGCGGAAGCAAAATAGTTTCCGATTATCATGTTCAACAAGCTTATAATGCATCGCGGGAAAGACACGGTTTGTACGAATCGAAAATGCAGGAAATGATTGATGATAATACAATAATTATAGAGACAGACGGTGCAAAAGTAG
>JALSTI010000295.1 GCA_026983795.1 Melioribacteraceae bacterium | reverse complement strand
ACTCCATTCGGAATAACCTGTTGATTTAAGTATTCCGAATACGGAATAAATCAGATATTCCATAACTCCAACCGGTGCATTCTTTTTGCGGAGAAGGAGTTCGGTGTGATATTTATATCTTGAATTAGTTGAAATTTGAATTGCCGCCAACCATCTTTTCCCGGTAGTTTCAATAACAAACATTCGCGTTCCTTCTACAAAACTTGTGAAATAAAGATGCCGGAGTTGAGGTTCGGAAGAATGAGTACATTCAAAATTTTTAAATGCTTCTATTTTTTCTGCATTTTCTTTATTGAATTGCAGTTCTTTTACCGTTCCGTATTTTCTTCCGCGTTTTACCAATTCTTTTAACGACTTTTTAGCGAAGTGATTTTTATCGAATTCCAAAATTGCTTCGCGGCCTATAAAAAGCCGGTCGAAACCTTCTTCTTTTAAGTAATTAGAAATTGTCAGATTACAACCTCTAATAATTGTTTTGGGACTAAAATCCTCAACAATTTCCTTTAAAATCGTTTCGGCATGAATTTGTTTAGGAACCTTCGCTAAAGATGTCCAATGAACGTCCGGCAATAAAGGAATATCCTCAAATTCAATTTTATTTTTAGGTGTTTTAATCCAACTAAGCGGCAAAGTAGGATGAGTATTATTATGTTTTCCCTCTGTCAAAATAGTTCCCGGTTTTCCGTTTATTATTTTGAAACTTTTCCATGTAATTGTATATTCAAATTTACAATTTTAATTTTTAAGGCGCGTTCGTCTAGTGGCTTAGGACGCCGCCCTCTCAAGGCGGAGATCACGGGTTCGAATCCCGTACGCGCTACAATGTATTTACGGCATTTATCAAACATTTTACCATAATTATTCAAAAATAATATTTTAACAGTTGAAATTGTTGTTCCTTCAGTAAGAATTGCAAGGGAGAAACCTTTACGCACTAAAATTATACTTTAACTTTATGCCGGTCTTTAACTATAATTATAGATTGATTGATAATTGACCTTAGGTACTTTATCTTTACAACTCATTTTTCCGGAAAATATTTTGAATTTCGTTTTAACTGTAAAAGATAAACTGTGCAAAGCAAGAGCCTGTTCGTTCCAAACCGGTCATGGAATTATCGAAACTCCCGTGTTTATGCCGGTCGGTACCCAAGGAACGGTTAAAGCTATAACCCAGCGGATTTTAAAGGAAGATATTGGAAACAGGATAATTCTCGCTAATACTTATCATCTTTATTTACGACCCGGTTTGGAAGTGTTAAAGAACGCCGGCGGACTTCATGAATTTATGAATTGGAACAGAGCAATCTTAACAGATAGCGGCGGGTTTCAAATTTACAGCTTATCCGATTTGAGAAAACTGAATAGTAACGGCGTGGAATTTAAATCTCACCTAGACGGGTCAAAACATTTTTTTACGCCGGCTAAAGTAATTGAAATAGAAAGAATAATCGGTTCAGATATAATGATGCCGTTAGATGAATGTACGCCTTATCCTTGCGAATATGATTATGCAAAGAAATCTCAAGAGCTAACATCTGAATGGGCAAAATTAAATATGGATGCATTTGTTAATTCTAAGCCGTTATACGGACACAAACAATATCTATTCGGAATAGTTCAAGGCAGTGTATACAAGGATTTAAGAGAGCAATCTGCGTTGGATTTGATGAGTATTAATTTCGACGGTTATTCTATTGGCGGTTTGGCTGTTGGCGAACCGGCAGAAAAGATGTATGAAATGGTAGATTTTATAACGGATATTTTACCTGAAGAGAAACCGCGTTACTTAATGGGTGTGGGAAGACCCGAAAATATTTTGGAAGCAATTGAACGGGGCGTTGATATGTTCGATTGTGTAATGCCTACAAGAAATGCTAGAAATGCCAATTTATTTACAAGCAATGGGATTATAAGTATTAGGAATGCTGGTTATAAAAATGATTTTAAACCTGTGGATGAAAATTGTAATTGTTATACTTGTAAAAATTTTACCCGGTCTTATCTTAGGCATTTATTCGTATCGAAAGAAATTTTAGGGTTAATGTTAGCTACTATTCACAATTTGACTTTTTATAACAATTTAGTAACAACAGCAAGAAAAAAAATATTAGAAGGATCATTTTCTTTGTGGAAGAGTGAAATAATCGATAAATTATCAGTCAATATAAATTCATTTAAGGAGGAATAAGTGGAATTAATTTTAGCAATGGCTCCCCAAGGTCAACAAGGCGGCGGGGGAATGATAAGCACATTAATAATGTTTGCGGCAATTTTTGCAATTTTTTATTTTATGATTATCAGACCTCAACAGAAGAAAGCCAAGGAGAGACAAAAATTATTGGATAGTCTTCAAAAAGGCGATAAGGTAATCACTACCGGCGGAATTCACGGCGCTATAGCCGGAATAGATGATAAAACAGTATTGCTAGACGTTGGAAATAATGTAAAAATCAAAATTGACAGATCGGCTATAGGGCAAGTTGTTCAAAATAAAGGAAAATCTTAGAAATAAATTGTACCTCTAAATTAAGACAAAAATAATATGCCGAAGATTTTAAGTAAATCGAAAAATTTTTTAGGAATCGGATTAAAATATTCGGCATATCAAAATTCCAAAATAGTTATTGTATCCGCTCCGTTAGAAAAAACCGTTAGCTATGGAAAAGGTACGGCTAAAGGTCCCAAGGAAATTTTAAAGTCTTCCCATTACGTTGAGTTTTACGATGAAGAAACAAACCGTGAGATTTGTTTCGATTTGGGTATTTGCACTCTTGCGCCTTTAGATTTCGAATATATGCGAATGGATATGGCATTAGATAAAATATATTTGGCGACGAAGAAACTATTGGAAGACGATAAATTTGTTGTTACGCTTGGCGGCGAACATAGCCTTTCGTTTGCTCCCGTAAAAGCTTATAGCGAACATTATTCGAACCTTTCAATTCTCCAAATTGATGCGCATTCGGATTTAAGGGATTCTTACGAAAATTCAAAATTATCCCATGCGTGCGTAATGGCGCGCGTTGCGGAAATAAACAAAAATATTATTCAAGTTGGAATTAGAGCTCAAGATAAAACAGAGTTCGAATTTATAAAAAAAAATAAAATTCCCGTTTTTTATGCAAGGGATATACGAGCAAATAAATTTGGCAGGGACTGGAAAAAGAAAGTGCTAAGTAAGCTGAAGAAAAATGTTTACATCACTTTCGATGTTGACGGTTTAGACCCCTCAATTATTCCTTCAACCGGAACCCCGGAACCCGGCGGATTATTTTGGGATGAAACTTTGGATTTGTTAAAATTAATAGGCAAGGAAAAAAATGTTGTTGGTTTTGATGTTGTTGAATTAGCTCCGGTAAAATCGCATCCGGCATCGAATTTTACGGCTGCCAAATTGGTTTATAAAATTATCAATTATGCTTTTCAATAATCTGCGCTTTAACAAATTTAATTTTATGAATGCTCTTTTTACCAATTCAGCTCTTACCAATAATCATTTTTATATCCGTTATCTTAAACCTTTCCATTATTTACGGCGTTCATATTTCTAAAATAATTTATAAATTTCCGTTTGCTTAAACGGAAGAATCAAGCCAAATTAAAACTATGAAATAGATATATGCTGAGCAGGTTTTTCAAACTGATTTTCCGGTTGAAGATAAATCGTCATTTCGAAAATTGAATAAATATTGATTGCATTCGTTATATTTAATTTAGTAATTAGTAAATAATATTTTAGTTGCCAAACATAAAGTATTTAGAGCCGTAAAAATGAAAAAAAAAATATTTTTGATATCACTGTTTTTATTAACCGTTCAAACATCCTTTTCACAGGAAAATAAAGTATACGTAGCAAAAATAGAAGGAATGATTGATCTTGGTCTTGCTCCTTACATTGAAAGAATTGTAAAGGAAGCCGGGGAAAATTCAGCCAAAGCCATTATTTTCAAAATAAACACATTTGGTGGAAGGGTAGATGCAGCTACGCAAATAAAGGATGCAATAATTAATAGTTCTGTTCCCACCATAGCTTTTATTGATAAACGGGCAATATCAGCCGGCGCTTTAATATCACTTTCCTGCGACAATATTGTTATGGTTCCGGGAGCTTCAATCGGCGCAACTACGGTTGTCGACCAGTCCGGCAGAAAAGTTTCTGAAAAAGCTCAATCTTATATGCGCGCGGAAATGAGAGCAACAGCCGAGAGAAGAGGACGACGAAAAGATATAGCCGAGGCAATGGTAGACGAAAGTATTTCGATTCCTGGTTTAGTAGACAGTACCAAATTATTAACATTAACTTACGAAGAAGCGGAAAAATACGGCATTGCCGATACTGTATTGAGTTCTATTAATGAAGTATTAAAGTGGAAGCAAATAAAAAATGCAAAGTTAATTATTGAAAAAAGTAATTGGGCAGAGGATTTTGTCAGATTTTTATCTAATCCTATTGTTTCGTCTTTGCTTATTATGATTGGACTTGTAGGATTATTTGCCGAAATTAAAACTCCCGGATGGGGCGTGCCCGGCACCGCTGCCGTTATTGCGCTTGCGCTTTTCTTCGGTTCGGGTTACATATTAAAGTTAGCATCAATCATCGAAATTATTATTTTTATTGTGGGTGTAATTTTATTGCTTGTTGAAATCTTTGTTATTCCGGGATTTGGTATTTTCGGTATTCTAGGAATAATTTTTATGATTGGCGGTTTGTTTTTAGGGCTAATATCCGATTTTCCGCTAGTAGACAGTAATATGTTAGCCGGAGCGGTTATTCAATTGGCATCTTCGTTTGTAATTGCCGCATTTGTTATTTATTTACTTACAAAATTCCTGCCTAAATCAAAAACATTCGGTAATTTAATTTTACAAACTAACATTAACCAACGTTCGGGATATACGTCCAATATAGATCTTGAACACCTTCTTAACAAAAAGGGGAAAGCGATTACTGTTTTAAGACCTTCGGGAATTGCGATTATTGAAGACAAAAGGTACGACGTTGTAACCGAAGGCGACTACATTAATAAAGGCACAAAAATTATGGTAACAAAAATAGAAGGTTCAAAAATAGTAGTTAAAAAAGTATAAATTATAACCTTTCTATTGAATTTGACGTTACGGAAAAATCTTTTCTAGTCGCTTTCTTTAATTGCCCGGCTGCGTTTTTGGATTCTACCGTAACAATCATTGTAACCCTTGAAGTGGATTTTGAATTTTTTAAGAAACCGTTCGAAATATCGAACGAAAAATTACCGCTTCCGGAAATTTCCGGCGGCGCGAAATTATAATGCACACCCTTCTCGGTTACGTCGCTTTGCCCTTGCCATGTTGCCGTTAAAGTTGAATTTACTTCCGCTGTCTTAATACCTTTTTCATTTTTAATATTGGAGATTCTGTAAGTAGCCAAATTATCTATTTGAAAAGTGGCTAAAGTCGACTTGTATGTATACTGCCAAGTGGAATCTTTACCGACCCGTTTCTCCGGCAAGGTTTTGAATATTTGTTGTACCAGCGGAATTATAGCAGCGTTACTTAAATTGTCTTTCATTATTTTTTTCGATTTTTTTGAAAGAGTGTCCGGAATACCCTGAATTTCAAGAACGTTTTTCATTATTTGTTTTAAGTCCGTAACTTCCAATACTTTTCCAATACTATCAACTTTAACCACAAAAGGTGTGTTTTTCATAGATTCGTATTCTAAAAATTGTTTCCTTTCCCTTGTGCTGTAAATGTATTTCGAATCGTATTTTAACTCTTGACCGTTTACGTTAGCTTTAGTTTTAATTTTAACGATTTTAACCTTTATTGTAGAGGCATTGGTATCAACATTTTTAACGTAGAAATTTAATATGTATTCAACGTCTTGAGTCATGTGAGTTTGCATCAACGTATCGGTTTGCAATTCTTGAGAATTATCCGTTAACGACTTAATCTTGTACTTAAATTTTTCACCTTTTTTGAATTTGTATCTCAAAGCGTAAGTCGTATCATTTTTTGTTGCAGGTATTGCATTATTTTGTTCCTCTGCGGTTTGTTTCTTTTCCGTTTTACCGCATCCGCTAAGAAAAATGAATAATAAAATAAACAAGGCTAAATGTTTCATATACATTCCGAATTAATAAATTAAAAACCGTTTTCTGAAATTTAAAAAATTTTCCAAACCACTTTGCCAACGGGCGATAATTTCATAAGAATTTTTACCTGAATTAAGCATTTCCGTAAGATAATTATCTCCGAATAAACGGTTGAGTCTGGAAGTATTTATTTTGAATTTAGCAGGATAAAGTTTCTTAAGAGCGTATAACAAATGAATACCAAATTGAACAGAATTAAAAATTTTCCTGTTTGTAACAACAATTTTAATTCCGAAGCATTTTTGATTTTCAAATTTAGGATGATACGTCATACCGGGAATTGTTTTTGGAGTAAAGCTGGCAGGATAAAATTCAATACCATTTATATTTAAATTTTTTAATTCTATTATAAGT
>JALSTI010000294.1 GCA_026983795.1 Melioribacteraceae bacterium | reverse complement strand
TAGAGGCAAATCCTACGTTGGTTGATAAATCAAGCTCCTTTGGCGGAATTTTCCATCTTTCGTGCAATCCCCAAGGATAAGTTTTTCCTCCGAATGAATAATATCTGTCCCATAACCCGTAAAACGTTGTTTTGCCCGGAGCTAAAGTTCCGTTGTATTCATATCCTTTAATCGTTCCGTCTGAAATTCTAAGCGTTAAAGTTGCATCGGGAGGAATTTTATCTCCGTATAAAGCAAAGACCGCTTCACCTAAAAGTTGGTTTAATACTTTCAAAGTATTTAGCGCTTCATTTCGCCGTGCTTTTATCTCATTTATTCTTTTAGCAGTATAAACTTTATAAAAAATAAACGGATCATTGGAATTTAAAATTTCATTTGGATCTTTATTAATAAACTCTTCGAATTTTTCTTTTGATGTTAACCACGAATTTTTCATAATGTAATCAACAGGGTCTAAATTTTTCTCACTGCCGGATAATTTTTTTAAAAGAAAATCATCGTGCGGCAAAAGATTTTTCAAAATATTAATTTTTGCTTTCAGAAGTAAATTATTTAATTCGAAATCAATTTTTGCCGGATACATGGCATTCCTTGTCGAATCGATCATATTCTTTTTGTAAGCTTCCTCCCTTTGATCTTCCGGGAGTTTCAATTGTTCGGCATATTTAATTACATTTCCGGCAATTGCAAAATATACAGGTTCGGACAATCTATTTAAATAAGCAAGCGTCTCACCGGCTGTTTTTTCCAATTCCGAAACAGTTGAATTAATCGCTTCCCAAACGTGACCGTATTTTTGATTCAGCACACTATCGCTTTTAATTTTTGCTTTTAAGTTTTCCTCAAAATTCTTTTTCTTTTTCATAATGTAAGGGTCATTCAATGCCGCCAGTCTGCCTGCATACGATTTACGCGCATTTCCCCAGCCCATTACTTTATTCAACAATTCCGATTCCTTTTCGGGATGCTTTTTGAAAAGTTTAAAGTAAACATCATAAATCTCATTAAAACCGATTAACAAATCTTTGTAAATAAAATTCTTGTAATAATTAAGTTCGGAAAGCGATAGCAACCGGCTTGTACGCCCGGGACGACCAATAACAAAAACGGGATCGCCTTCATTTGCTCCCTTTTCACTCCACTTAAAATAATCATTCACATGTACAGGCTTACCGTCTTTATCATACGCGCGGTAAAATGCAAAATCCAATTCGTACCTCGGATAAGTAAAATTATCCCAATCCCAGCCGGTAGCGGCAATTTGAAAATCGGGAGACATTACCAAACGAATATCGTTATATCTTTTATAACCGTAAATTGAATATTTACCTCCGTAATAGAGTTTAACTATTCTACAAAGCAGTCCGGTTTGGCTGGAGTACTTATTAACCAATTTATTCATTTCTTTATTTTCAAGATTAATTTTTTCAATGTCTGTTTTACCCTTTTCCATTGCCGATTTTACCGAATCCGTCACATCCGCAATAAATAATAACTGATCAACATACAAACCGGGAATTTTTCTTTCCTCGTCCAAATTTACAGCATAAAATCCGTCTCTAAGCAAGTTCTCGCCTTCTCTTTGAACCAGATGCAATTGATTTCTTCCGCAATGATGGTTCGTCATAATCAATCCGTTTTCCGAAACAAAGGATGCAGAGCAGCCTCCGCCAAATTGCAGAGCAGATTTTTGAACATGCTCCAGCCAATTTTCATCCGGTTGAAAACCATACTTTTTCTGAAATTTTGTAACCGGCACATCATCAAACGTCCACATTCTTCCGAAATCTTCGAACGAAAATTTTACCGTATCCAAATTTAACGGATGGTAAAATCCGCGTTGTCCTTTAATTCTATTAAAACTTGCCGTTAACATAAAAACAGATAAAAACAAAACGGAAAAATTTTTGAAAATGCTTTTCATTTACTTGTCCTTGTTTATTGTAAATTTAGTAGATTTCATTATACACTTAAGATAAATTATGGATTTAAGCTTTATACAAATTCAAAACGGTTAGTAAATTTAAGCAAAGAATTTTAATTGTTTGGAGAATTTATGGAATTCACGTGGAAAGATAAGAGTAACTATTTCAAAGGACTTTTACTTTTAATAGGCAAAGACTTTATAATTTCACCGGAAGAAAGACAACTGCTTACAAGCGTTGGTAAAAAGCTGGGTTTTGCGAAATCTTTTATTGAAGACTCTATAAACAATCTTTTGGATAACAAATTTATAATAGACGAACCTCCTGAGTTCGGAAACGAAATTATAGCCAAAAGTTTTATTAAGGACGGTATACTTCTCGCAATGTCAGACAATGAAATTCATCCTTCCGAGCTTGAATGGTTAAAAGAAGTTGTAAATAACAATAATATTTCAAGCGACTGGTTTAATAACGAACTTAAACATATTATAGCTACCGAAGATAAATCAAAGCTTGACGAACATTTACAACTTAACAAATTGTTGGAAGATAACCTGCTAAATGTAAAGTAGCTTATGACCGATATTCCCAGTGATTTCCGTAATGAAATTGACCGTGTATTTAAACTTCAATTAAGTTTAAAACATAAGTTAAAACGCTCCGGCACACACAACAGGATAGAGAAATTACAAAGAATTTATAACTGGACGACCAAACATAAAAATGAAATTGAAGAGGCAGTTTACTCGGATTTTAAAAAACCTCCTTTGGAAACCGATCTGTCCGAAATTTTTACCATCACATCCGAAATTAAACACGTAAAAAGAAAATTAAAAAAATGGATGAAACCGAAACGTGTAAGTCCAACCTTTGCCATGCTTACAACCCGGAGTAAAATTAAATATGAACCCAAAGGGGTAACGTTGATAATTTCACCGTGGAATTATCCTTTCATGTTAGCTGTTGAACCTTTAATTTCCTCGCTTGCTGCCGGCAACAGTATTATACTTAAACCGTCGGAAATTTCTCATAATACTTCCGCGTTAATTCAAAAAATGATAAACGAACTTTTCGATGAAAGCGAAGTAAAAGTTTTTCAGGGCGATAAAGAAGTTTCGTCGTATTTACTTTCCAAACCTTTCGATCATATCTTTTTTACGGGAAGCACTAAAGTAGGCAGGATTGTTATGAAAGCCGCTGCGGATAATTTATCTTCCGTTACTTTAGAGTTAGGCGGTAAATCTCCCGTTATTATTGATGATTCAGCCGATTTGGATGATGCAGCAGGAAAAATTGCGTGGAGTAAACTTTTTAATGCAGGTCAGTCTTGCCAAGCACCGGATTATATTTTAATAGAGAATTCGATAAAAGATAAATTTCTTTTTTTACTTAAAAATTATTTAAACGATTTCTGCTCGCAGCAGAATGGCGGATGCCAATATTTTCCGAGTGTTATTAACAACTTGCATTTTAACCGGATTAAAGAGTTGACCGAAGACGCTATAAATTCAGGTGCTAAATTAGAATTCGGTGGAAATTTGAATCCTGCTAATAACCGTATTAATCCTGCGATATTAACCGGTGTTCCGTTAAACAGCCGAATAATGAAAGAAGAAATCTTCGGTCCGGTCTTACCCGTTATTTCATACAACAATTTAAATGAAGCGATTGACGTTATAAATTCTAACGGCAACCCGCTTGCTATTTACATCTTCAGTAAAAATCAAAAGGCAATTAACAATTTATTAAATAGCACCGTATCGGGAGGAGTTTGTATTAATGATTTGTTTATTCAATTTTCACACTTAAATTTACCGTTCGGAGGAATCCGGGAAAGCGGAATCGGTAGTGCACACGGATTTTACGGATTCAAAGCATTTTCAAACGAACGTGCAATACTTAAACATCACAAATTCAGTCCATTTAAGTTATTTTATCCGCCATATACGGAAAAGAAAAAGAAGTTGGCTGAATTTTTAATTAAATACCTTTAAAACAAAAAACCCGGCAACGCAAATTACCGGGCATCTAAATTATTTGTATTTTATTAGTTTATTATTTAACCAACACGCCTGTTTTCAATTCTTTTACAATTCTTTCGGCATGATAAACTTTATCGAGAGATTCTAAAATTGCTTGCGATGCAACGGCAATCATTCTGTTATTATACGGCAGATAAATAAAATCTCCTATTATACTTTGCACGTTTCCGTCGAAAGCGATTCCTACAATTTCTTTGTTTTTATTGATAACCGCACTGCCGGAGTTTCCGCCTACAATATCGTTTGTTGCAATAAAGTTGTATGGTGTAGAAAGGTCCAATTGAGCCGGAGGCGTTTCCCAACGTTTGGGTAAATCCCACGGATATTTTTTATCATTTCCGTAATAACGGTTATACATTCCGTAAAATGTAGTTTTAACAATAGCTTTAGTTCCATTGTAATTAAAGCTTTTCATCATTCCGTCACTCAATCTTAAAGTAAAAGTTGCGTCGGGCGGAATTGTAGTTCCATAAATTTCGAACATAACCCTGCCAAGCATATTTGTATACACTTCTTCCGTTTTTCTTACTTCGGCGGAAAGTTTACGAAGGTTTTTCAATTCGTCTCTTGTACTTCTAACGTAAGAAATAAAAGGATCTGAGGATGAATAAATTGCATCGGCGCCGTCGTTCAAAAGGTCTTTCACTTTATTCGAATCGGTTAAAATTGAGTGGCTCAGCAGATAAGCTGCGGCTTCCCCGTCTTTCCTATTGCCGAACAATGCAACAACCAACGAATCGTTATCGCCCAAATTCATTCTTATTAAATCAATTTGAATTGCGAGTTTTGTGCTGTCTAAAACTCTATCGATATTGTTAGGATAAAAGCTATCAATAAGAGAATCCAGTTGATCGTTTTGATAACCGGGAGCGCGTTCCTTTTCCGGTAATTTCAATTGATCGGCAAAATCTAAAATTCTCTTTGCCAATATAAAATATTCCGATCCGAAAAATCTGCTGAAAGAATATGCGGCAATTTTTTTATCGTATTTCGTAAGTTCTGCCCTTGCGCTTGCAATAGCATCCCATACATGTCCGTATTTTTTTTGAAGTTCGGGATTTGCTGCAACTTTTGTTTTTAACTTATTTTCGAAATCCTGTTTGCGTGCAATTAATCTGGGATTGATCAATCCTTTATAAGCATAATGGAAAACCTTTTGACCGTTGCCTATTCTGGTTCTCAATTTTTCAAATTCATCAGCTCTATCAGGATATTTTGATTTCAGCTCTTCCAACGCATTGTAATAGCTGTCCAATAAAAATGCCCTGTTTTTATATGCCACGTCTCTGTTATATTTAATTTGGGCAACGGTTTTAAGACGATTGGTTCTACCCGGATTTCCGACCGTAAACAACGGCTCGTTAAGTTTAGCGCCGTCGGAACTCCACTTAAAATAATTTTCCGTGTCCAATGGTTTTCCGTCGTCGTCGTAAACTCTAAAAAATGTAAAGTCCAAATCGTAACGCGGATAAGTAAAATTATCAAAATCACCGCCGAATGCCGCTATTCGCTGCTCCGGTTCAAAAACCAATCTTACGTCAGTATATCTTTTATAACCGTAAATTGAATATTTACCGCCGTTATAAAATGTAACTATTTGACATTTCAGACCGGTTTCTTCGTTATACTTGTTAATCAATTCATCAATCTTTTGTCGCTTGTTATCGATTTTTTCATCTTCGTTTTTTCCCTTATTTATTGCGGCATTAATTGAATCGGTAACATCTTGAATGAAAACCAATTGCTCGGCATACATATTGGGCACTTTTCTTTCTTTCGAAAGTGAGTCGGCGTAAAATCCTGTTTTAGCTAAATCCTCGCCTTTTTTCTGCACCGCGTCTCTATGCCATGTGGAACAATGGTTATTAGTCATCAGTAATCCGTTAGGCGATACAAAACTAGCGGTACAACCGGGAATTCTTAATGCGGAAAGCCTCACATCTTCAAACCAGTCTTCCGACAAATCCAAATTGTAGGTATTTTTTAAATATTGCACCGGCGGAAAATCGAACGTCCACATTTTCCCCGTATCGAACTTGCTCGATTTTTCCGAAACTTCGCTATCTTGAGCAACAACCATACTGCTAAGCACGGTTAATACAAAAAGTATTAAAACAAAATTTAACCGTAATTTTTTGTTTCTATTCATCTATAACTCCATACAAATTAAATTGATTAGCAAATCTAATATTCTTAAAATTGATTAACAAATATCTTCTGAATAATCTCGGCGGTAATATTAATAACATTATTGAAATAATATCCTAATTTTCAACGATATTTATTATTTTAAGATTTATTAAAAATCTTTATTACCAATAATATTTACGGAGAATAGAATGGCAAAGATTCCGGGCTTCAAAGCATACGATATAAGAGGAAAAGTTCCTTCGGAACTCAATTCCGGTCTGGCATACAAAATCGGTAGAGCGCTGGTTAAATATTTGGATGCAAAAACTATTGTAATAGGAAGAGATGTGAGAAAATCCTCACCCGAATTGTCTGAAGCGTTAAGTAATGGAATTACGGATTCCGGTTCGAACGTAGTAGACTTGGGATTGTGCGGCACCGAAATGATTTATTATGCC
>JALSTI010000293.1 GCA_026983795.1 Melioribacteraceae bacterium | reverse complement strand
GAATTAACCGTTGCTTTTAAACCTTTTTCTAACATTGTTTTAATGGGATGATTTTCTATTTTATCTACGTTTCTCAATTTTACATTGGACAACGGACAAACGGTTAAGGGAATTTTCCTTTTCACTAAAACATCAATAAGTCTACTGTCTTCCAGCGATCTGTTACCGTGATCAATTCTGTCAACGTTCAATAAATTCAATGCTTCCCAAACATATTCGGGCGGACCTTCCTCGCCGGCGTGAGCACAAATTTTGAATCCTTCTTTTCTAGCTTCTACAAAAACATTTTTAAATTTAGATGGCGGATGACCAACTTCAGATGAATCAAGTCCTACGGCAGTAATCCATTCTTTATAACCTCTGGCCATTTCCAAAGTTTCAAAGGCAGATTTTTCATCAAGGTGACGGAGAAAACTCATAATTAATTTTGAACTTATACCCAATTCTTCTTTAGCTTTGACTTGAGCACTTTTAATTCCGTTAATAACCGTGGAAAATTTAACACCTCTACCGGTATGAGTTTGCGGATCGAACATTATTTCGGTGTGAATTACATTTTGCTTATTTATCTTCTTGAAATAAGCATAAGTCAAATCATAAAAATCTTCTTCCGTTAAAAGTACATTCGCTCCGGCATAGTAAATATCCAAAAATTCTTGTAAGTTTTTAAATTTATATGCAGCTTTAAGTTCATCAACCGATTGATATTTTATTTTGATCTTATTTCTGTCTGCAATCTTAAACATTAACTCCGGTTCAAAAGAACCTTCTATATGTAAGTGAAGTTCAGCTTTCGGTATTTGGTTAATAAAGTTATTTAATTCCATATTATTATTTTATTTGTTTTTTATTTTTGTTTTGTAATTGTTTAAATAAGTTTTAAAAGTTATGCTGTATCCGCAACATCGGTTTTGTAAAATTTCCCATCTGACGATTGCGTTTTCCTCGTTCATGGTTTTTCCTAAATAATTAACTGCAAAAATAATATTTAGAAAAGTTCCAAAGGATTTATTTTTAAAAATTCCTGCCACGGAATTCCACTATCTCCCACAAGTAAAACTTTGTAAGGATTAAACATTTTGTTAAATACGTCTATGCCCTTTTTGTGGATTGATGTTCCGCTTTTTACTTCGATTCCAATTATCTTATCATGATATTGTAATACAAAATCAACTTCGTTATTTACATGCCGCCAATAAAAAACTTGGTAATTTTCCGTTTTTGCAAAATTAATTAAATGAGCACCAATTGCAACTTCAACAATCCGTCCCCATTTCCGAGGCAGCTTTTTAACTTCCTTAAAAGTTTCAAACATTTGTGAGCTTATAAATGCAGAATTATAAACTTGAAATTTCGGACTGGATTTTCTTTGACGAAATATTTGAACAGAATACTTAGGAATACCGTAAATTAAACCTGCTTCGTTTAACAAACTCAAATAATGTGATAATGTAACCGTGTTCCCTGCATTCTGCAGCTGCCCGAGAATTTTGGTAAAGGAAAGGATTTGCCCCGAATACAGAGAACCAAGTTCAAATAAACGTTTTAGCAAAGCCGGTTTGTTAACTTGATAAAGCATGAGTATATCTTTAGATATAGTTGTTTCAATCAAAGAATTTTTAATATAATCCTTCCATCTTTGTTCATCTTTAACGAGTTGATATGAACCCGGATATCCTCCGAACCACGCAAATTTTTCCACGGGTATGTTAAATGCTTTATTTATCTCCGTAAAAGACCAGTGCCCCATATGAATATTTTCAAATCTTCCGGCAAGGGATTCGGTCAAACCCTTTTTAATAAGCAAAGTTGACGAACCAAGTACGATAACCTTGATATTAACTTTATTCCCCGTATCGTTATCCCATTCTTTTTTTACAATTTCGCTCCAGTTTTCAATTTTTTGAATTTCATCAATAATCAAGATCAACTGTCTTGCCTTAGACGATTTTAATTTAAGTCTTGCTGTTTCCCACTGCTGGGATATCCACATCTGATTTGAAGTTGCAACTGCATCTGCCGATACATAATGAAATAAGAGGTCTTCATTTTTAATTAGCTGTGTCACAAGTGTAGTTTTGCCTATTTGTCTTGGTCCAAAAATAGTTAGTATGAATTTCCTTCTCTCCATTAACCGTTTTCTTAAAGTGTAATATTGTGGTCTAATGTAGTTCACAAGCATTTACTCGTTTTGATGGAAAAATATAACAAGTATAATTAGTCAATATATTAAGTGAAATTACTCAACGCTCTGAGTAAATTTACTAAATGCACTGAGTAAATTTATTCAATAGGATAATAAAAGCAATAATGAATTTAAAATGAATTATTTTTTTGCTCTATCTTTAATAGGAAGTTTGTAATAACGCGTTTTGTCGAACTGGTAAAACGCATTTGCAACAGCTCCGGCGGTTGGAACAAGTCCTATCTCCCCAACGCCTTTTGCTCCGTGCGGGCCGACAGGGTCCGGAACTTCCACACCAACAACTTCAACTTCCGGCATTTCTTTTGCCCTAAGTATACCCATTTTTCTATATTTGGTAGTTTTAGGATAACCGTTTTCAAATTCCATATTTTCAGATATTGCATATCCAAGTCCCATATGCACCGATCCTTCTATCTGACCTTCAAACAAATTAGGATTAATTATTTTCCCGGCATCGTGAGCCGCAATTACTTTTTCTATCTTACCTTCATCATTTAAAATTACAACTTGAGTAGCATAACTATACGAATAATGAGTTATTATTTCTTCTACTTTTGCTCCGGGTTTTGTAGTCCAATCACATACCCATTCACCAGCATAAACTCTACCTGACAAATTGTTTAAATTATTGCTTTTAAGGTCTTCTTTTAATTTTTTACAAGCTTCAATAATGGCGTTTCCAATAAGAGATGTGGCGCGTGATGCAGTGGTCATACCCGCTCTGGCTTCTTCTTTGGTGTCTACCTTAACTTCAATTATATCCGGATCAATTCCGGTTTCAGTACAAAGGAATTGTACCGCCATAGTATTTACGCCTTGACCCATTTCGGTCCAACCATGATGCAAAATAACTTTTTTGCCGGAAACGATTTCTATTTTAACTTTACTGTCATCGGGCATTCCGTTTCCAATTCCGGTATTTTTTATTCCACAAGCAATACCGGCAAATTTAGCTTTTTGAAAATCTTCTTTAACGGCAAGCAAAGTTTGTCTAACACCCGTACCGCCTTTTAATACTTGTCCAGTTGCAGTTAATCCCCCATCGACTAAAACATTGTCATATCTAAATTGCCATCTATCGAAACCGCCTTTTTCACATAGCTCATCAATACAACTTTCTACGGCGAATGCAGTTTGGTTTACTCCGAATCCTCTCATAGCACCACAGGGAACGTTATTAGTATAAACCGCCCGGCTTCTGATAAAAGCATTAGGAATATGATAAGCCCCGGTTGCATGTCCAGCGGCCCTTTCCAGAACTTTCATTCCAACAGATGCATATGCACCGGTATCGCCAATTATGTCGGCTTTAATTGCGGTAAGTTTCCCGTTTTTGTCACAGGCTAAAGTATAGTCCATAATCATTGGGTGCCGTTTTGGATGCATCAATATAGATTCATCGCGAGTAAGTGTAATTTTAACGGGTTTTTTAAGAAGATACGAATATAGCGCAGCATGATGCTGAACGGAAAGATCTTCTTTCCCGCCGAAACCCCCGCCGTTAGGCACCAATATTACTCTTACTTTATCTTCCGGCAAGCCCAAAACTTTTGCAATCTGCTTCCTGTCTTCATAAACCCCTTGTCCTTGCGAGAGGACATCAACACCGCCATTCCCATCCGGTTTTGCAATTGAACTCTCTGGTTCCAAATAACCATGTTCTATTCTTTGGGTCTCATATCTCCCGGATACCACATACGCAGAACTTTTAATTGCACCGTCCGCATTTCCTCTGTCAATAACCGTATCCGAGAGCAAATTCCCTTTCGGATGTATTTTGGGTGCATCAGCTTTCAGGGCATCAAAAGGATTGGTAACAGGGTTTAAAACTTTATAACCGACTTTTATTTTTGCAACTGCTTGCCGGGCAATTTCTTCCGATTCGGCTACAACGGCAGCTAGCACATCACCGACATATCTGGTTTCTTCCCCGGCTTTAACCATGATTGGCCAGTCATTAATAATTAAACCTGTATACCTGTCACCTGGTACGTCACCGGCGGTAAATATTTTAATAACCCCTTTTATTTTAGAAGCTCCGGCGGTATCAATTGAAACTACTTTTGCTCTTGGATAATCGCTAAATTTTAATGCACCAAACACCATTCCTTCAAGTTTTATATCTGCTACATAAGGACTAAGTCCTAAAACTAATTTATCGGCGGAGTATTTTGGATACCGGCTTCCTATTTTACCATCAGTATGCGGTTGGGGTATTTCTTTCAAATCCTTAATTGTGGCGGCTGCATATTCGATTGAATCAATAATTTTTTTATAACCGGTACATCTGCACAAATTCGGTTGAAGTGCTTTAGCTATTTCATCCCTGGTCGGTGAAGCAATTTTATCTATCAATGCATTTGCTTGCATAACAATTCCCGGGATACAAAAGCCGCACTGTACCCCGCTTTTCTCAACAAAAGCATTTGTAAACACTCGTTTTCTATATTCGTCCAAACCGTCGGGTGTAACAACAGATTTGTTTTCAATTTTTTTCATAGGAGTTACACACGAAAGTTTAGGACTACCGTCAACTTGAACAGTACAGGCGCCGCAAGCGGCTTGTGGTGCACAACCGTCTTTTACAGATGTAATACCCTCAACTTCCCTCAAATATTTAAGCAAAGATAATCCGGGATCGCCGTTGTAATTTTTGATCTTGCCGTTTAAATAAAATTTCATGTTTTCTCCAAATTACTCATTCCATTAACTTTTTAGCTTCGTACTGAATCGAATAAGTTTTTGTTTTGAATGTTCTTTAATAAAAAATACATTTCAATAATTTTTTCCACCGTTTTATGTGTAATGCCGGAGCCCTCAATTAATTTAAGATTTTTATCAAAAACCCAAGTGTTTCCGTTATTATAAATAATTTTATCATTCTCAACAGTTAGTGACAATATCAGTCCGTTTTCTTTAAATTTTAATTTATTGCCATCGTAATAATAACAATTATTTTCTCTTTCAAAAGATTCTTCGGTAAGATAAATTTTCGGCTTGGTTTTGTAAGGGGCACCGCTTGTCGGGCAAAATGTTTCGCAATTGCCGCACTCATTACAAAAATCACCTATGTTCAAAATTTGATTAGTCTGTTCAATCCTGAATGTTTTGTTGAACTCTGCTACTTCAATCTCTAAGGGTTCGGTTTCGATAGAAATATTTGCGATGTTAGGACATACCGTAACACATATATTACAAACATCGTTACAAAACAAACAACGCGAAGCTTCGGCAATTGCTTGCTCTTCCGTTAATAAAGGATGTACAAGATCAAAACCAAGTCTTTCATTCAAAGGTATTACCGGTAGGTCTATTCCATCAATTCGCTGCGAAAGTTTTTTCTGGAATTCTGCTTCCGTAAATTTTTTTTCAGGTTTGATACTGAGATTTAATTTCTTTTTCAGTCTTTCTAAAATAACTTGAGAAACTTTTTGTCCGTCTGCAATTGCATTTATTAAAGAATCTGCTCCCCGTATAGAATCCCCGCCGGCAAAAACGTTTTCCAACTGAGTTTCAAAAGTGGTTTGATTTATTCTCAGATTATTATCAGGGAAAAAATCCAGGACAACTTCCTGACCTATTGCAGTTACTATTGAATCGAAAGTTAGATTAAAATCGGAACATGCAACCGGAATTGGTTTTCTCCGTCCGCTTGAATCATAGTCAGAAAGTTGCATTTGAATACATTTTAGATTTAAAGAACCATCTTTATTTTTAGAAATAGCAACAGGTGAAGTAAGTTCCAATATTTCAATTCCTTCTTCTTCCATCACATCCACCTCTTCCCATCCGCAAGGTATTTCATTTTTAGTCCTTCTATAAACAACTGTAACATTTCCGTTTTTCCCAACCAATCTTTTCGAAGTGCGTGCAGCATCAACGGCTGAAAGTCCGCCGCCGATAATAGCAACCGATTTTCCAAGATTTGGTATTTTGCCGCGCAGAACATCGGCCAAAAAGTTTAGTTGATCATAAACGCCACTTAGCTTTTCCCCTTTAATATTAAGCTTTTTTGCTTGTTGAGCGCCAACGGAAATAAATATAAAATCATTGTTTCTTTTTATTTCTTGAAACTTAGCGTCATCTATTTTAGTATTAAATAAAAATTTCACACCTAAAGATTTGATATTCTCAATATCCTGCATAATTGCTTTTTCGGTAATTCTAAAAACCGGAATTGCATCGGCTGCCATTCCCCCGGCAAAACTTTTTGTTTCATAAACGGTAACATTTAAACCTTCAAGTCCAAGGAAATAAGCAGCGGCAAGACCGGCAGGACCGGCGCCTATTACGGCAACACCAATATCAATTTTATTTTCAGGTTTTAAGTTAAAATTAGAAGATTCCCTATCGGCAATGAATCTTTTTATT
>JALSTI010000292.1 GCA_026983795.1 Melioribacteraceae bacterium | reverse complement strand
CATGTTCAGCGGTCAGGGCTCCCAATACATTAACATGGCGAAAGAATTGTATTATTCCGAGAGGTCGTTTAAACAAGCTTTTGACTATTGTTCGGATTACTTAAAAAACAATTTAAATTTAAATTTAAAAAATATTATTTATCCTGATCAATTGAATGAAGAAACAAAAAAGAAAATAAATGAAACTGAATATACCCAACCCGCTCTTTTTGTAATTGAATATTCACTGGCTAAGTTATTGATTGCATGGGGAATTAAACCTTCTGCAATGGTTGGACACAGCATTGGGGAATATGTAGCTGCAACTTTATCGGGCGTAATGAAATTGGAAGATGCTTTAAGACTTGTTGTCTTGCGCGGTAAATTAATGCAGAAACTTCCAAAGGGCAGTATGATTAGCGTAAATGCGAGTGAGAGTAAAATTAAACCTCTTCTAATTGACGGTATTTCTATAGCAGCGGTAAATAGCCATGAAACAATTGCGCTCTCGGGAAATAACGAGGGCATTTCGGAAATGAAATCTATACTGGAAAAATCCGGTATTAAATTCAGAGATATTCGCACCTCGCATGCATTTCATTCACAAATGATGGAACCGGTACTTTCGGAATTCAAGATTGAATTAGAAAAACTGGATCTTCAACCTCCGGTTATTCCGTATCAATCAAATTTAACAGGTACTTGGATAAAAGATTCGGAAGCTACTGATCCTTCATATTATTCTAAACACATGCGCTACACCGTAAGATTTTCGGATAATATATCAACCTTACTGGGTGAAGAAGATAAAATATTAATTGAAGTGGGACCCGGGAACGTCCTTACTACTCTTGCAAAAAACAATAAACTTTCAACCGGTAACATTATACTTTCAACAATGAAACATCCGAAAGATAATATTTCAGATGTGGAAAAAATATTGGGGTCATTAGGGCGACTCTGGCTAAACGGTATTAATATTGACTGGAAAAATTTTTATTCCTTGGAAGAACGATTGCGTGTATCATTGCCTACTTATCCGTTTGAAAAGAAACGGTATTGGTTGAATTTACCGGGAATTATTAAAAATACAAAGACAACGGATAATGATTTGCTATATGTTCAAAATTGGGAAAGTAAAAGTGCACTATCCAAACATGGTTCGAATGAAAAGAAAAATTACTTAATTATATCAAGGAAAAGAGACACGCTGGTTTCTAATATAATTATGCAATTAAACTCTGAAAATCATTCGGTTGTTAACATTATAAACGAAAATTATAAAAACAAATCCAAGCATGGATTTTATACGAAAAAAGATTATAGAACAATGTTGGAAGATTTGGAAAAACTTAATAAACTGCCTCATGTTATTATATTTTCTGCGTTTGATGATTTTGAGAAGGAGGCTTCAAATAAAGATAATTTCTATTATGAAATTGAAAAGGTTGAAAGTATTATCGCACTGCTGCAATTATTGGAAACCTCCCGGTATTCTAAAGAAATAGAAGTTATCTTTTTAACTAAAAATAACTTTGATATTTTAGGTAATGAAAATATTGATCCAAATCAATCGTTAATTTTAGGATTAACTAATGTAATCAATCAAGAATTTAATAATGTAGAATGTAAATTGATTGACATCGATTCCGGAATTGATGGAAAAACAGTACGGATAATATTAAATCAAACTGTCGGAGTTTCTCATGAAAAAGTAATAGGAATTAGAAATAGTAAAAAGTGGATTAGAAAATTTGAAAAATTGGGGGTGCCGTTAAATGATGATAATAATTCAACTCTGAAACAAAATGGCGTTTATCTTATAACCGGCGGTTTAGGTAATATTGGATTTGTTCTGGCTGATTATTTGGGAGAAAAATTCAATGCGAAACTGGGATTGCTAACAAGAAAGTTTCAGATAGGAGGAAATGGATCTAACAATAAAAAAGAAAAGAGATTAAAATTGCTGAAGGAAAAGGGAATTGATTTTTTACTGTTGGAGTGTGATTTAAATAATGAGAATGAAGTTAAGTCGGCTATTAAAGAATTAGGTAATAAGTTTGGAAAAATAGACGGCGTATTCCACGGCGCCGGACTAACCGGTGAAAAAGCATTTTTGCCAATTTCTCAAATTGACAACTCAGATATTATTGAACAACTTTCAACTAAATTCCTTGGGACGCAGAATTTAATTGATAATTTAGATTTAAATAGTATCGATTTTATTTTCTTCCATTCCTCAATATCGTCTGTAGTTGGCGGTAATGGTCTTGCTGTTTATTCCGGTGTAAATAATTATTTAAATGCTTTGAGTTCAAAAATCAATAAAGTCCATGGGAATAAATGTATATGTGTTGATTGGGATACTTGGAAATTTGATGATAACGGAAATACATTTATAAAATCGCGCTTGGAAAAAACGGCAATATCGCCTAAAACTGGTCTTGCCATAATTAATACTATGCTAAATAAAAAAATATTTGAGACTGTATTTGTTTCAGAGAATGATTTGGTAGTTAGATTAAATGAGTCGTTGTCACATGAAAGTTTAGCAAAACCGGGCGATACTGAAGATGTAAGCTTGCATGAAAGACCGGATATCGCAACTCCATATAAACCAGCCGAAACGGAAATAGAAAAAAATGTTCTGAAAGTTTGGCAAAAGCTTTTAGGTATTGAGCAAATAGGCATTTATGATAATTTTTTTGATTTAGGCGGAAACTCATTGTTAGGAACGCAGTTAGTTTCTGAGCTCAGGCAAAATTTTCAAGTTGAGCTGCCGTTGCAATCATTATTTGATGATCCTACTATTTCAGGTGTTGCGAAAATTATTGAGAGAGAAAAAAATGAAAAAGGAGACAAACTGCTTGAAATGAAAAATATTTTGGAAAATATTGAAGATCTACCGGAAGATGAAGTTGAAAAAATATTAAGCCAAAAACTTAATAATAATAACGGAGATTAGTAATGGAAAATTTGCTGAAAAACTATTCGAAGTTATCACCTAAAAAGAAGAAATTAGTTGAGTTGATGCTTAAAGAAAAGGGAATTGAAGTATCGGATTTTGCTATTATTCCTCAACCAAGAAATGGCAACTCATTTCCTGCCTCTTTTGCACAAAGAAGATTATGGTTTTTAGAACAGTTTAATCCTGGAAGTCCGCTATATATTATTCCAATCGGTGTACGTGTTAAAGGTTCATTTAAAATAGAAACATTGTTAAAAGCGGTAAAAAAAATTGTTTCGAGACATGAAATCTTAAGAACCTCGTTCCATTCCGAAAATGGTCTCGTTTTTCAAGATATTCATAGCGATACTGAAATTAATATAATTAGAATCGATTTATCTAATTCAAAAGATAAAGAATATAAATTAAAAAATATAATATTAAAAGAAAGTTCCAAACCGTTTGATTTAATGAATCTTCCTTTGTTTAGAATAGTTATTATAAAACTAAGTGAAAATGATAGAATACTTCTCATTCCTATGCACCATATAATATCCGATAACTGGTCCACCGGAATTTTAATTAAAGAAATAATGCATTATTATAAATCAATTGGAAAGAATAGTTTTGAAGAACTTGAAGATTTACCTGTTCAATATTCAGATTATTCTGTTTGGCAGCAAGAGAGATTTAGTAAAAATTTATACAAAGATCAAACCGAATATTGGATTAACCAATTGAAGGGCAGTAATAACGTACTTGATATTATTACTGATTTTAAGAGACCTTCCGTTCAAACATTTAACGGTTCGTTCGAATTATTTGAAATAGCTGATAATGTTTACAAAAAACTTTTAAAACTGGCAAAAGATACGGATACAACTTTATTCATGATATTGATTTCCGCATTTCAAGTTTTACTTTACAGATTTTCTAATCAAACTGATATGAACATCGGTACACCCATTGCAAATAGAAATAGGGCGGAACTTGAAAACTTAATCGGATTTTTCATTAATACTCTTGTCATCCGGAGTGATCTGTCAGGTAATCCGACATTTTCAAAGCTTTTAGTTAAAAACAAAAAAATTGCGTTAGACGCATACCGTAATCAAGACGTGCCTTTCGAAGAAATTGTCGATAAATTAAAATTAGAAAGGAATCTCAGTCATACTGCTTTGTTCCAAGCAATGTTTGTATTAAATAACGCAAAGATTGAAAAATTTGAATTAGCCGGTGTTGAGCTTGAACCTATTGAGATTGATAACGGAACAACCAAATTCGATTTGGTTTTGTCAATCACTGAAAACGTTGAATCCTTAAAAGGAAAATTTGAATATAACAATGATTTATTTAAGAAAAACACGATTCGGCAATTGATAAATTCTTTTTTAAAAATATTGGAAGTAATTAGCGAAAACGCCGATACACCCATTGATAAAATAAATATAATTTCGGAAAGTTCGTCCTCTGTTTTAGCCGGGTCCAATTTACAACTTAATGAAACAGATATTTGGTCGCTGATAGAAAATGTTGCGGACCGCTATCAAAACAAAATTGCAATTAGTACGAAATTAAAAAGTATAAGTTATAACGATATAATCATAAGAGTTAATAAGTTGTCTAATTTACTTGTTGAACAAGGCGTAAAAAGGAATCAGGTTGTTGGTGTTTACATGAATAGGTCTATTGATTATGTCGTCTCTTTTCTTGCTGTAATAAGAGTTGGCGCTGTTTATTTGCCGCTGGATATTAACTATCCTGCTGAAAGGTTAAAATATATCCTTTCAGATTCTGCAACCTCTTACATTATCTCGGATAAGAAAAATTCAAAGGACCTGGAACCTTGGAAATCCAAAGTGATAGACATTACATTATACAAAAATGAATATGATGAATTTATTCCAAATAATGGAATTAACTTGACTGATACAGCTTATATTATTTATACATCCGGTTCAACAGGAAAACCTAAAGGTGTTAAGGTTGGACATAAAGAACTTGCCAACCATTGCCTGGTTATGCAGAAACATTTTAATATTAATCAAGATGATAAAGAATTGGCGTTTGCAGCTTTTAATTTTGATGCGTCAATCGAACAAATTGTCGTTCCCCTAATATCAGGAGCAGAAATATATTTGAGGGAAGATGAGATATGGTCGGCACCCCAATTTACTAAGATAATTAACGAACAAAAATTAACAGTAATAAATCCGCCGACTGTTTTTTGGGAAGAATTGACACGCTATTGGTATGGAAAGCCGGAAACCGCACCTGTTAATTTGAAATTATGTATTGCCGGAGGCGATGAAATGAAACCGGATTATGTTAAAATGTGGATGGAAAGCCCTATGAAACAGGTCAGGTTGTTAAACGCATACGGACCGACGGAAAGTATTATTACAAGTTCCACATCCGAAATAAATAATATTAAATATGATAAATTATTTAGAACACCGGTAGGAAAACCTTTACCTGGAAGGAAATATTATGTGGTTGATAAAAATTTGCAAATCCTACCAAAAGGTTTTCCAGGGGAATTATGTATAGGTGGGGATTTGCTGGCTAAAGAATACTTGAATAAACCTGAAGTAACAAAACTAAAATTTGTAGAAGACATATTTGATAAACATAAAATAATGTACAGAACCGGCGATTTAGTCAGACTAAACGAATCCATGGAAATTGAATTCCTGGGCAGAGTCGATACTCAAGTAAAAATTAGAGGTTTTAGGATTGAACTCGGCGAAATAGAATATGTTCTAAGACAAAACAAATATGTTAAAGATGCTGTCGTAACAGTATTTGCCGAAGACGGTAACAAATATTTGGTCGCATATACTATACCGGATAAGCGCAATAATTTTAACACTGATAAACTTATTAAGTATTTAAAAAATAATTTGCCGGATTACATGGTTCCTTCGCTAATTATTACCTTAGAAAAGTTTCCGCTAACTCCAAGTGGCAAAGTCGATAAAAAATCATTACCAAAACCGGATGGAATGAGACCAAAGCTTAAAACGGAATTTGTGATGCCACGCACAGATACAGAAGCCGTCATCACTAAAATTGTAAGTAAAGTATTAGGAATTAATAGGGTTGGGGTATTCGATAACTTTTTCGAGCTTGGCGGTCATTCAATGCTTGCCATGCAAGTAATTTCCAAGATCAATGAAGAGTTTGATGTTGAAATCCCGATAAAATCACTATTTGAAAATCCTACAATAGACGGTATCGGTAATGCTGTTTTGGAAGCTCAATTATTAAATGAAGACGAAAATGATTTGGAATCTCTATTGAATGAAATTACTGGAATTTCCGATGAAGAAGCTAAAGAATTATTGTCTGATACGGATAATTCGAAAGATAAATAATTATTAAAATCCAGATGAATAAAGAATTAAATAAAAAATTAGCTCAACTTACGCCTGAACAGAAAGCTCTGCTTGAAAAAAAATTAAAAGAGAGAGCTGTTAGCAAAAAGAAAAGCAGCTCAATTCCGGTTAGGAAAAACAAAGATGAATACCCGGTGTCTTTTGCTCAAGAGCGATTATGGTTTTTGCATCAATTAAATCCTAAGAGTTCGTTTTACAATATTCCGGTTGCGATAAAAATTAAAGGAAAGTTAAATCTGGAAGCCTTTGAGAACGCTATTAA
>JALSTI010000291.1 GCA_026983795.1 Melioribacteraceae bacterium | reverse complement strand
ACGTTTCTTTGTTTTACCTCACGCAGCGACGCAGCGACGCAACGTTTCTTTGTTTTTACCTCACGCGGCGGCGCAGCGACGCAACGTTTTTATTTCCATGAATCCGGCAGTTCAGCCAGTCCCATCACTCTTTTTAAGGCAAGGGGATAGTTGACATTTTCGATATTGTCGCCTATTCCGAGCCTTTTTTTCGCTTTTAATACTTTTTCAGGGTCTTCGTGTTCAATACATATTGTTTTCATAAATGCACCGTTAATTGTTACTTCGGCTATTTCCGTTATACATTTGCTAACCGTATATGCGTATCTGATTTTTTTAACATAAGCCACGGCAAGGTCAGGGTCTTTGCAAATAACTTCATCCAGCATTTGTTCAAGCGTATATTCTTTCCGTGCAAAAACCGGACTTTCAATACCCATAGCCGGAAAAACCACATTTTTAATAACGTCTGCTTTCAACGGAAACTCTCCGACGAGAAAAGGACTCCACTGCTCAAGGCCTTCATAAACCTGCTCCAACTCTTTGATATCCATTATTTCTCCCCTGATTTTAATATTGTTTGTCATGTTTCCGGCAGTTAGCAGGTATATTGATTTCATCTCGCGGGTTTTTTCCAACTTTGACATTTCTTTGATCCTCACTTCGTAAGTTTCAAGATTTTGTCCGAAAATCCTGAATTCAAATCTTGGAACGGTTGTTTTCATTATTCAATAATTTTATAAATGTATAATTCTCCGGAGCTGTCGTTTACAAGGTATAATATTTTGTTTTCCACATCAATGGTTATTCCTTCAAATTTATCCCGCGGAAGGGAAAACTCTTTCAAAACCTTTGCATTATAATCACATTTGTAAACTGCTTTTGACTCATCGCTGACAATCCAGAGCGCTGCATTGTGAATGTCAACGAATATTGCGGAATAATCACCTGCAAAATGCAACTCCGTTTTGCTTATGATGTCAAATTGTTTGTTCCAAACAATCAATTCGCCGGGAAGATCCTCATTAACAATATAATATGCAGTGTTGTTCGGATTGTATGATATTCCTTCAAGCCCTTTATTTTGGGTGCTTCCACCCGTGTTTATCTGAAACCGCTCAATTTCATTTCCATTCTCGTAATCCAGCAACACAATCTCTTTTTTTCTTTCTTCGGCTACGGCAATAATGTTTTCATCCGCATTGTAAACAACTCCTTCAAGGTCATTGCCCGTATAAGGAAACTCTTTGATAATATCTCCCTGCAATGTTGTTTCATAAACTTTATTTGTATTATCGCTGACTATCAGTAATGTATTCGCGTCGGGGCCGAAGGAAAGCCCCGACGGTTCTAAAATATCAAGATCAATGACACTCATTTTCTCAAGTTTCCCGGGAGGATTCGACGGAGTATCATCAACCTCCTCCTTCTTACAGGAATCTGTTACCGTAAGAAGGAGGAGAGAGAATAAAGATATTTTAAAAATATTACTGTTCATTTTCTAATTGTTACTTGCTCCGGGAGTTGGCGGGCTGCTTGTACCCGGATCAAATATTTTCCACGTCGCGGCACCGTCACCGTCGCGGCCCGTTGAAAAATCGGTCGGAGGATTCGGCAAATCGCAACCCGTATCGCAATAGGTGTAACCCTCTTTTATTGTAATCCCATCCATTGAAATGCCAACGGATTCACCACCACTGCTGAGTTTGAAATTGGTATGAAGACCTTCGCCCAATCCGTCGCATATTAAGAGCAGGTATCCATGTCCGGGAACAGTTGTAAGATCAGGATCATCAACCGGAAGTTGATATTTCACCGAATCGGAAAGGTCATCGGTTACATACCACCCTCCCATATCAATGGGTATATCGCCTGTGTTGTAAATTTCAATCCAGTCGGGAAAATCATTGTCAACACCGGGAACAAGAGTAGTGTCGTTACTTACCATAAATTCATTTATCACCAGGTCGCCAACAATAGGTGCCGTATTGTCGTTGGATACACCCGGAGTTTTGGAAGTAAGAACTTCCCAGCCGCCGGTTCCGTCGGGCAGTCTGCCGAAAGATTTATCATCTTCCAAACCGTTGAAGTCTCCGGAAATATCCACTTCAGTTTTTTCAGGTGTATAAATTGCTACGTTGTTATCTTTTGAAGAACTCAATCCCATATCAATAAATATTTTCCCGTCTTTTATCTGAGTCGGCAAATCAGTACCGCCGGAGTCAGCTGCATTGCAGATCAAAACCAGAAATCCTTTTGGAGGAATTGTCGTTACATTTGAATTTCCACTGGGAATTTCCTGATATTTAGTATCATCACCCGGAGCATCAGTTATGTACATTCCTGCGATATCAACAACTTTATTACCTTTATTGTACAGTTCAACCCAGTCAGCCGGATTTCCTGCATCATCAATAAAATATGGGTTTGTGGTATCTTTGGCTATTAATTCATTGATAACAATATCACTAAAATTTTCCGGAGCCGGCGGCAACGGAGCCGGTTGCTCATCTTTAACGCAGCCTGTAAAGAACAGGGCTGCTACAAAACTTATTAAAATGTATTTTTTCATCTTATTATTTGTTAAATCGTTATTATTAGAAATCTATTTCAATTCTTGCCTGTAACATTCCGAAGTCAATTCCGCCTTGTCCCGTGGGAGTGATGTCATTTCCGTTTGAATCAACATCCCAGGTAGGATATTTACCTTTTCCGTTTGCCCAACGGTCGTTATTGACATAGGAATAGCTCAGCATAAATTTGACATTATAATTAACATAATAGTTAAGTCCGAGAGTGTATGCCTCACTGGAACCACCTTGAATGTAAGGTATGTCGCTGCCCTCTTTAAAACTATTGGCATCAATAAACGTGTATCTTGCAGCCACTTCAAAGGCACCCTTTCTGTTATTTCTGAAATTTATCTGCGAAAATTCGGCTTCAGCCATATTATAATAGTAATCGCCGTTTGTTATAACCCAGGCACCATACACGAAAAATCCGTTAAGTTCCGGTTTATCTTCTCCTTCGGGGACTTTACCGGCATCCCTTGTAATTTTTGCCGAGAAGTATTCCCCGCCGATCTTAAAGTTATTGACTGCATAGGCCAGCTCAAGATTGTAGATAAATGACGATTTGGAATCTTCAATGAAATCGGTATCAATATATTTTTTTCTGTTTATGGAAGTTTCGGCTCTTGTGGAAAATCTGAAACTGTTGACGGGATCGCCAAGTTCGGGGATTTTAGGAGTACGGTATGACGCTGAAGCTCCGAAGTGAAGTACCATATTTTCTTTTTTGATTGCAGCCCAGGCCGCACGACCCGTTGCAGACCATCCTGAACTTGTGCCTTGTTTCTTGTTTTGATCCTGCATCAGGTCATTGGCTATTTCACTTGAGAAAAGTCCGCCTTCAAAAAAGTATTTATGACCGAATCTCCTGTAAGAAATACCAATATGACGCGAGGGGTCCATCTTTGTGACCATCGGTCTTTCGATAAAGGTTAAATAACGCGATGTCGTTGTTACTTCCATTGAAAAAGGCTCTTTGAAGTTACCCGCTTTCAGTTGCCAGTTTTCGCCGATGTAACGGATAAAAGCATCCTTAATATCAACCTCGTTATAAGCAAAGTCAAAATCAATTTCACCGCCCCAATGTCCCCAGAGAATGGTTTTCAAAGCAAAACGCATACGTCGAATATTGACACCGTTACCTATTTTATTATCTTTACCCTGATACGTATTGTCGCCGAAATAGGCTGCACCGTCAAGATAAACACGGTTATCAAACCAATATTTAAATCTTTTGTCGTCCGACGATAGCATCAGAATACCGTCGCGGGATTCCGGATTTAGCGAAACCCTTACACCGACAGCTTTACCGTAGTCATTGGTGATTTTTGCAGCAGTCATATACACAACGATATCTGTTGCCTTTTTAACGACAATGTTCTGTTTTTCATAACCGTCTCTCGTAAACTCAAGTGTTACGGGCAGCGAAGACACCTCGAGCTTAAAAACACCGTCGCCGTCGGTAAAAACAGCCTGAGCATTACTGTTCTGAACTTTAACGGCAACATCTCGCATAGGAGTGCGCATGCCGGCCGGAAAGACCTTACCGGTAATTACATTTTGTGCGGATGCCGCACCGGCTAGCAGAAAAAAGAACATCGCTCCGCCGATCATAAATTTTAATAAATGCTTTTTCATTTTCTTTTTTATTAATGATTTGACAATAAAGTTGTTTAAAGTTAAAATACAAGTTGTTTGTAAATCGAAAATAAATGTTATTTGATATAACACACCCCTACACCCTTCTCAAGAGGGGAAATAGGGTATCTATTTTGCGATTTACATAATACTGAATTCATAAATAGTAAAATAACTTTAAACGACTCCAATAATTAATATTCAGTTTGCAAAAGAATGGTAATAATGGTTTTCGGGCAAGTTTTTCACCTATACACATACACTACAAAGGAGATATTATAACTTACAACTCCCTTATAAAATCACTCAAACTCACCTTTGGCGGCACTTTCAGTTTTTTACGTAGGCGGTAGCGGTTCATCTCCACACTTTTCGGTGAAATGTTAAGGATAGAAGCTATCTCCTTTGACGAAAGGTTAAGACGAAGCAGTACGGCAAGCCTTTTTTCATTATCGGTAATTGAAGGATATTTTTCCGACAGAAGCCTTAAAAACTTACTATTCCGTTCATTAAGATGCATCTGAAATTTCTCGCGGTCACGGTCAATGGAAAGGTTTTGACTTATCATAAGCGAAAGCCTGTTGAAAGCCTGCCTTGATTCGGAGTCTTTAACCGTTGATTTGATATCAAGAATCTCTCTCTTCAGGTTGGACAAAAATTCATTCTTCCGAATAATGTTCATTGCCATAGTGACCATCTCGTTTTGGCGATATTTTAATTCTTTATCAAGGTCGGTCTGTTTGGCTTTCTGTTCATTAAGACTTTCTTCCAGCTCTTTAAGTTTAAAAAGGTATTTGTTTTCCAATTTCTTTAATTCGGAGTCCTGATTTTGTTTTATTCTTCTTAACTTAATGGTGAGATAGATGGAAACAAGCAGTAGAAACAACGACAGTGAGCCGAATACAATCATAGGCAAACCTGAGGAATCGTTTTCATCAAATGACATATCCGGCAATTTATTATTTTTCACGGAAAACTCCGGGTCCTCCCCAACAAGTGTAATCGTATCATCCTCCAAAGCCGAATCGGCAATGCTATCCATTTTCATAACTATTTTTTGCATGGGACTGTTTTCCGATTCACCCACATCTTTTTTAAACACGTTATTGACGAAAAAAAGCATAAAGAAACTGACCAAACCGGCAACAATAGGAGTTGCTATCCACCCGAGACTTATACTTCCGAGAATATTGAATTTTATCTCCTTACCGCCTTTATACAATCCAATGCCGATAATGGCACCTATAACCACCTGTGAGCTGGAGACCGGCACCAGCGGTATAGGTGGTAATCCTATTGACTGCACGGCATTTGATAATGTTTGAGAAGAAAAGATAAACAGCACGAGAGATTGAGCCAATACCACCACAATGGCGGCTTCGGGAGTTAAAGGCATTAATGTGTTGCCAACGGTTTCCATCACTCTTTTTGAATATGTTATGACACCGATTGCTATAGCAACTCCTCCGATGAAGAAAAGTTGTTCGGTTCCGTTGAATTTTATAAACCCAAAATCAATGACAGGTAAGTCAACGGTTTTTGTGAAGACTCCCATTACGTTAGCTATGTTATTGGCGCCGAGGCTATATGCTCCGAACCCGCCGACAAGCAGAAGGCCGAACCTGATAATGGCATCACGATACAGAAGATGTATGGAAATGCTTTTCTGAATTTTTTTAACAAGCATAAAAAGCAGAACGGCAAAAACACCACCGAGAATGGGGCCTGATATCCAGGTAGTCACAATTTTTGTCAAAGTGCCGATATCGGTAGGATTATCGGTATAAAAATTCCAACCGATGATAGCTCCTACTATTGCCTGCGATGTTGAAACCGGAAGTTTCATTCTTGTCATCCAGTAAACCGAAAGTGCAGCCGAAAGTGCAACCGTGAAAGCAGCCGCCAGAGTGGAGACCGAGCCGAGTTTTCCCAATGTTTCGCTGGCACCTGCACCCTGAACAACAGCACCGATGATTACGAAAATGCTTGCAATAACAGCAGCCCTTTTAAACCTCACCATACGCGAACCTACCGCCGTACCGAAGATGTTGGCAGCATCGTTAGCCCCGAGAGACCAACCCAAAAACAGACCGCTGGAGAGATAAAAAAGTATTATCATAGATTGATTTTCAATGCCATTATTGATAACATATCGGCCAGGGTTTCAGCCTTATCCGAAATTGTTTCGATGTGAAGTGCAAAATATCTCAAATGTATCTTCTGACTTAATTGCAGCTCGTCCATCTCGTGAAACAACTTCCTTTTTATATTTCTTGAAATCCTGTCGGCTTCCTTTTCATAGAAAAAAACTTTTGTAAGAATGTCTTTAACCTTCAACGGTTCTCTGAAAAATGTCCGTACCGCCGGAAAAGCGTGCAGAGCCGCCTCAACAGAAGTGTTTGTCAGGCGAATATAATCCTGTATCAATGAATCGGGAAAGTAGGGAATCTCAACCTCAAACTGATAAAGATTATCCTTTGAAATATCAATTATCTCATCAATTTTATCAAGCATATTTTCAATGTCGCTTATGTTTTGAGGTAGGATGGAGTGCAACAGAAACTCGTCATCAATCTTTCTTTGCAGCTTGTCGGCATTGGCTTCCAAATAGTTAATCCGCTCAAGTTTTTCATTAAAACTTGTTTTCTCATCATTAAGATAATTGATAACCCCCTCTTTAAAAACAAGCACTCCCTGTTCGACCGTATTGATGAATTCATCAATATCGCGAACCAACTCCTTGACATTTTTGAAAAGTAATGACATAACTTACGGTTTTATTTTTTGATTTCGCAAAGATAACCATTAATTATCTATGTTATTGTTTTGCAGTGTTTAAGTAAAGGCAAAATCGTTGTTTGTAGAGTCCTTTGTTTTTGTAATAAGCTTATAAACAGTTTAATATGAAATTACTGTAGAGGAATTCCGGATGTTTTGAGTTATTTACCATACTATAATTCCAATGTTTGTCGAACTTTAATAGAGGTAGTAAATTTCCCGAAGGCAACTATATATTATAATATTGCAAAGTTTTTCAGTTAAAAAAGATGGTAAGGAGTTATATAAAAAAACATGATCAAATGTCGTTTGAGGCAAAGCTCGAGTTTCCTGCCACAGGAAATTCACGCAAGCAGAATGACACAAATTTTGATATTTACGTATTTCTGCCGTCAGGACTTGATATCAACAAGCAAAATTACACAAACAGGGATTTTTATAATTCACTTAAAACAAATATCAGGCTTACCACACCTTTTTATCCGCTGGATGAAATAATTATCGGCGACGAAAGCCCTTACAAACGGCTAATTGACAGCATTGAATCCTCCGCTTCATCACCCTCCCCGGAAATATATGCCGAATATGAAACACAAATAAAACGGTTTTGCTCCATTTTCGGAGTGGCTTTGCGTTATGAGGTCAATCGTATTTTGAGAACGCGAAATGCAGAGGAAAGAGATAAACGAATAAAGAAATTTACAAAAAATATTAACAGAATTCGTAAGCAATATAAGGGCTTGAAAAAAGGAATCGGGGAGATACCGGCAAAAGATTTACCTGTTTCGGTTTTTCAATTTGCAGATGAGTATCAAAGTCTGCTTGTTGAGAAGCATATTCTTACCCTTGTATCGAGGCTTGATTCAAAAGAGACCGAAGATATCCGGAACAGGAATTTGCTCGATAAAATGGTTTTGGACGAAATGGTTTACAGAACGGAAATGGGATATCCTTCCGTGGCAAAGCCAAACAGATCAAATGAAGATGTTCTGCACCGCTCCGGCAGACTGAAGAAATTCATTGAGAGTAATCTTTTTCTGAATACCGATACCAAAAAGGAGGGTATCCTTGTTGAGCAGGTATTGTTCAGTATTGCAGCGGGAATTGCAATGGTATTTGCTACAGGCGTGGCCTTTGCATCTCAAATGATTTATGGCAACCTGTCGCTTCCTTTTTTTATTGCTCTGGTAATCAGCTATATGTTTAAAGACCGTATCAAAGAGCTTGTGAGAATATATCTCGATAAGAAACATCAAAAGCTGTTTTATGATTATAAAACCAACATCTATCCTCAAAATAAAAAGAATATAGGATTCCTGAAAGAGAGTTTTCATTTTGAGCAACACGAACATCTACCACCCGAAATAATTGATTTAAGAAATAGTATGCGTTCCACTGAGATAACCGAAGAATCTCTCGGCGAAACCATAATTCATTATCGTACAAAAGTAAAGGTTGATACAAAGGGCTCCATAAAGGATTTTCACGGAATAACTCAAATTTTAAGACTTAATATTTTAGATTTTACCCGTAAAATGGATGATCCTGAGAAGGAGGTTTTTATCAGGACCAAAAAAGGTTTTAAAAGAGCATTTGCCGACAGGGTTTATCATATCAATATGATATTGACTTATTCGGATGGCAAAGATTTTGAGGTTAAACCTTTTAAACTTATTGCAAACAGAAAGGGAATAAAAAGAATTGAAAAAATTGATATTAATAAAAGGGTTGAAAAAAAAATCGAATAACATAGTTTTAAGTTGAAATATAATTGTAACTTTATCGCAACTAAATTTAGTATTAAACATTTAAAAACAAAATGAAGATGAAAAAAAATTACTTTTTGATTAGCGGATTATTAACTTTGGTTTTATCACTTTTTGTGATGACATCCAATGTAAACGGCCAGCTTTACATAAATGAGTTTATGGCCAGTAACGATGCAGCTCTTCCCGGGCCACAGGGTGATTATCCCGACTGGATTGAGATTTACAATGCCGGTAGCGAAGCCGTTATGCTTGGCGGTTATTTTATGGCTGATGACCTTGCTGACCCCGAGGCAATGTTTGAGATTCCGAGTACATATCCCGACTCGGTTACTGTTCCGGCAGGTGGTTATATCCTTTTCTACGCAAACAAAGGAGAAGAATCAAGTGTTTTGAATCTAAACTTCAAACTTAGTGGTGGCGGAGAACAGATAGGATTGTGGAATCCCGACGAAGAGTTTGTTGACTCATTGACTTACGGTGAGCAGACCACAGATATTTCATTCGGTCGCTATCCCGACGGTGGTGATGACTGGTACTTTATGGAGACTATTACACCGGGAGCCTCCAATATTTGGGTTGGTATTGCCGAAAATGAAGTTAACGCTTCCCTGACGCAAAACTTTCCCAATCCTTTTACCGGCCTCACAAAAATCAACTTCTCTCTTGAGAATGCCGATATTGTAAATATAACGATTTTCGACATTACAGGTGCGGAAGTTTCCGTTCTTACAAACGAAAGATACACGGCAGGAAGCCATTCCGTAAAATGGGATGCTTCAAACCTGAATCCGGGTTACTATTTCTATAAACTTACAACATCAACAGGTTCGGTTGTTAAAAAAGCAACTGTAATAAAATAATTGCGAGAGAGTTATATTATACCGAAAGAAATCAGGTTTGCGAAAAGCAAACCTGATTTCTTTCGGGTCCCGTCTTAGACGTAGATGCTTGACAAAGTCTGCATAAATAATGATTCATATCAGCTTCGCATTAAATATTTTATTTATAATTGAACAGCTCTGTTTTTAATGTGTTTTTGGAAAAGTTAGGGCTTAAATCTTGATTTATTGTTCTTACTAGATCTTTTAAATTATTATAATTTGGGTCGTATTGCCAAATATTATTGCAAAAACTCAATGCTTTTTCATTATAACTTCTACCAATCATTAATGAGTTAAATTTGTTTCCTTTTTTCTTTAATTCGTTAATTGACTTTATTGTGTTACTGCTTAAATTTCCAAAAACTCCGTCTGAAATGATTAATAAATCGGCTTTTTCGTAGTTTTCAGTTTTCATTTGTTTTAATGCTTCTAAAACTGCTTCTGATACGTCTGTACCGCCGTGAAATGACATTTGTAAAAAGTCAATTAGTTTTGATAATGAATTTTGAATATCTGTAAGTTCAAATGTTTCTATTCCTGTTGAAAATGAAATTAAAAATGCTTTACGCTTTTCATTAATTGCAATTCTCGTTATTGCAAATGCAATAACTTTTGCTAAAAACTCTGGTTCACCGTGCATTGAACCACTTGTATCAACTGCTATTATGAAAGGTCCTTTGTCCTTTTCTATTTCTTTTTGTCTTATATCTGTAACTGATTTTTGTTCAAGGTCATTCTCTTTATTTATATATTGAAATGTTTGTAATTTCTTTTCAGCAAATCTTTTGTAAAAAATACTTTCTGTTTCTATATCGCTAAAAAGAGCCAATTCTGTTTGTAAAAGATTATTTAAATCGTCACTTTCTGTTATACCTATTAATTCTGACTTTCCAAAATGTTCAATTCTGTATTTTGAAACTATTTCTATATTTTCAAATTCTTCTTCTTCCAGTTCTGATTCTGCTTTACGGTATTTCCCTAAAAGTTCTGCTAACTCTTGAATTTCTTTTTTGTTTTTAAGAATTTGAGCATATTTTTCAAGTAAACTAAAATTAACGTTTTGCCAATTACCTGCTGACATATCCCAAAGTCTACCTAAATCAGCAATTTCATTAATAAAAGGTGAAAGTAGTTTCAATAATTCTTTTAGTTCTTCTATTTTTTTATACAATTCGTTTAGAAACTCTTTTCTGATTTTGTCGATTATTTCTATTTCTTGTTGTATTTCTTTTAATGAAAGTTGTTTTTTCCAGTTTTGAACAAATTTATTTTTCAATGAAATTAGGTCAGGTATTATTGTTTTTTTTTCAGAATGTAAAGAATCTAATTTTAATGAATTGTTTTTGATGTTTTCATTTAGTTGTTTAATTTCTTTTTCAATTTCTTTGATTTTAGTTTCATTAGGTTTTTTGTATTTTAATGGCTTGCCAGTTTTTAAATCTATTTTACCTAAAATTTTAGGATCATTTGTTAGATTTTTTATTTTTTCTTTTTTTTCGTATATGCTCTTTTTGTCATTTTCAATTTGTTTAGAAATAAATGATATTTTATTCTCAATTTCTTGAATTTTTTCTTTTGACTTTTTAATTTCGTTTTTATAATCTTTACTTAAATCAATAAGGCTTAATTCTTTTTTTAAATATGTATCCGTAATATGCTTTTTGAATTTATTATCTTTTGATTTAATAAACTTTTCAAATTCCGACAAATTAATGCTCTCGAACTCTTTTAAATAGTCTCTTTCCGCTTTGAAACTAGATTTATTTTCAATTTCTAAATCAATTTTTTCTAATAAAGAAAATAACTTTTTAATAAACTCTTCTTTTAAATGTGGCTGTGAAGCAAGAATAGAATTTATCTTTTCATCTGTCACAAATGAATTAATAATGTCTAAATACTTTTTATCAATATTTGATGTTTCTAATGAAACATAATTCCAATCTTTAACTATTTCGGCAATTTTTTTTCGTTCTGTTTCTGTTGAAATTTTACCGAATTTTATAAAACGAGTAAATATTTCATTGTTAGAGTGCATCATATTCTTTTTTTAGTTTTTCAACTCTAATTTTTTCTGCCACAAAACTATTTATTGTTTGGTTCAAATTATGTTCGGCTAATGATGCCAATTTTTTATTTACAAAGATATTTTCTTTTAATGACGCTAAATCTTCGTTTTTGTAATTTTCAATTTCTTCTATTGTTTTGTCAATTTCATTTAATAAATTATTAACGGTTTTATCCCATTCTTTAATAATTGCTTTGTGAGGTTTTTTGGTTTTTACTTCTGTTTTAGTCTTTCTATTTTTGAGCAAATCATACGTATTACCTGTATTCTCTCTATATCCATAACCATAACTGTTTATTTCTCTTATCATTATTTCAGAAGGAGATTTTTTATATGCTTCATATCTACTACGATAATTTTTCTCTCCTGATTTTGAGTATAAATCTATCGTTTTGTAATTTGATTTTGTTAAACTATCAAAATCTGATTTTCTAATAAGATTGTTATGCCTATTATAATTTCTATCAATTAAATTTCGGTTATCATCTATTATTTCATAATAAGTTGCATTACCAATTTTATATGGTTTTGGTTCATAAAAAGTAATTCTTTTACTTTCTTTTGTTTGGTTGTCTATATCTAATTTTAAATCTTTTATTTCATTTGTAAATAATGAAAGATTATATTTTAAAGAATAGCCGTGATTTTTAATTGCATCAGAAACAAATCCTTTTACAATATCTATTTGTTCAATTTCATCCCAAATCATATAAGCAATTAAAAAACAATCCATTAAGTCAATTTTATTCCTGTCATTTAAAAAGGCACTTGTCTTTAACACTTTTACAATTTTCTTCCAACGTCTATCAGACACATAAATCGGTTTTTTTGTATCTTTTTTATTATTGTATTTTTCTATATAATTTCTAATAACATTGATAACATTTAGTACTTCATCGGAAATTTTAACTTTACTAATACTTATCTGCCATTTTTTATATTCATCATTTGTGATTTTATCCTTTTCATTAATTTTTGCATCAAAACCAATATTTTCAGTTGCTAAAAATGTATTGAAGTTTTTTGAATCAGATATATTTTCTACTAAATATCGAATTATAAATCTATCCCAAAGAGCTTCTAAACCTTCACCTTTTGCAGGTAATTCATTTGATGCTGAAATTAAACCTTTTAATGGAATGTTTACTTCTTGCTGTCCGTTTCTGTATACTTTTTCGTTTATTACGGTTAAAAGAGAATTTTGAATTGAAGGTCCTGCTTTCCAAATTTCATCAAGAAATACTATATCAGCTGTTGGTAAATATTTTTCTGTTATTCTTTCGTATTTGTCGTCTTTTTTAAGTTTTGAGATTGCAATTGGACCAAAAATTTCATCCGGTGTGCTAAACCTGTTCATCAAATATTCAAAAGAGTTTCCATCTTTAAAAATTTCTTTTATACGTCTTGCAATTAAACTTTTTGCAACACCAGGGGGACCTAAAAGAAAAATACTTTCGCCTGCAATTGTTGTTAAAAATGCTAATTTAATAGCTTCTTCACGTTCAAAAAGGTTTTTGTTTAAAGCGTGAAGTATTTTATTAACTCTTTCTTTAATCATAAATTATGGTTTTAAAGATTTTTCCTTTTTTACAATATTATGGTTTGCATTTTTTCTTTTTGTGATTTTAAATACTCATATATGTTTTCCACAAAAAAAGTTGTTATAAGAACACTTTTCTTTCTAACAATTATGACTAACGCACTTTTATTGGTTTTTATCCCTAATTTTTTTAATCTTTCTTTTCCAACAAGTACTATAGACTTATTTTGCAACTCATCAGAATTTATTAATTTTGTTATTTTTCTAATTGAACTTTGATGTATGCCTCTTTGCCAGGCTCTTAACAAAAAATGTTCTGTTTTAATAATCCTTTTCATAATAAAGAGTTTATTTGTTATAAAATGAATTGATTATTATTTCGACTATTTCAGAAGGTCTTTTCGAATCCACATTAACTATCAAATCATAATTCTCTTTGTCAAAATAATCGGAAATACCGTAATTATTATAAATTTTGTTTTTAAATGAATCCTCTCTTTTTATTATTTTAAAAGTTTCATTTTTTATATTTTTTTTAACAGACTCACCTACTTTCAGAAAGACTTTAAATGATTTTGGAATAAACTTATAACCAAGTCTATAATTAATAACCAAATTACTTTTACGATTACACTCTTTAGAAAACTGGCTATCTATTTCTCTTTCAAAATCAGGATTTGAGATACAATACTTTTTGAAATCTGAAAATTTTATACCTCTTTGTTCAGCAATTTTTCTTGCTTTGTAGGCCACCGAAATGTATTTAAAGTTTAATTTTTCAGCTAATAGTTTTCCAATTTCACTATTATGTGATGTAACATTACCAGAAATTGTTATATTTTTTGAAGCCTTTATGTTTCCCCAGTTGTAGATGCCATCCCTTTCAATATATTTTTCAAAACTGTACTTTACTTGTTGTATAGCTAATCTTGCACCTATTTTATTAATTGGTTTGCTGTAGTTATGTTTACCATTGAAGTTATCAAAAAACCTACCTGCCGGATCAACCATTGCATATGAGCCTTTCATTTGTTCATTTGTTTCCGAAACAACCTTTATTTCTTTTGACACAAGTTTATGGTTATTCAAAAACGATTGAAATTGAGCCCTAGATATTTTCATATCTTCAATTTTACCATCATTTTGTCCCTTTATTGGTAAAGCTTGTAAAACTTTCCACCTATTTGGCCTAACATCATTAATAAAATCACAAAAGTTCTCATTATAGTTTTTACTATTTACAACTGTATTTATTTTTAACCCAAATCCATAATTTTTTATTCTTTCGCAAATACCTTTATAATAGGTTTTGGATAAAGTTTTTTTACCATTTACTGCTCTACCAATACTTATATTTGTATTTTCATTTAAACTATCAATACTAATAGCTATCCAATCCAAATATTCCCG
>JALSTI010000290.1 GCA_026983795.1 Melioribacteraceae bacterium | reverse complement strand
ATTAATTTTCTAACCGGATATTTATTGTTTTGATTAAAAATAAAAACATTGCTAATGTAAGGATTATACTGATAAACGCCGGCGTATTGTTCTTTTGTTAAGAAATCAATTTTTATATCCGGAAATTGACGCTTTAACGAACGAACCACAGGTGTTGTTAGTAGAACATCGCCCAAAGATGATAACCTGATAATGAGAATATTTTTTATTGCAGAGAGATCAATCATATAAACATATTAATTGTAAAATGCTTATCCGTATACATTTTATACGTAATACTACAAATTTAATTATGGAAAAGTGAAATAAAATTTGACGTAAGCGGGAATTAAAAATTATGAATTATCCTTTGAGATATTTTAACGTTTTCAAAACCAAATATGGTAACATAAAGTTTTTATAAAAAAACGGAAGAATACGTGTGCCGTTTTTCTTTTTATTCTTTATACTATTTTAGTAATAAAAATTTTTTTATTGCGCTGAACTTACCAGCCGTGAGTTTGTAAAAATATATTCCGCTGCTCAAATTGCTTGCATCAAAAGTTATTTGATAAGCGCCGGCAGGTTGTTTTTCATTTACCAAAGTTGCCGCTTCTCTGCCAAGCACATCATATATTTTTAATTGGACCTGTTGAGAAGTTGCATGCAGCTTCTTTACATTGGCAATTGTATATCGTATTGTGGTTGTAGGATTAAAAGGATTAGGAAAATTTTGATCAAGTGAAAATTTTGCCGGCAGGGTTTTATATCCGGAAACATTCGAAACATTTTTTCTTTTAAAATTAAATAACTTTCCACTGCCTTTACGCAGATTAATTGGGAATGTTGCACCGGAATCACTATTTACGTACTGTACTTCTTCCCATTTATTATCATTTATATTAAATACTTTTAAATTCTCAACCGCGTTGTTCATTGTTACTTCCGCAGATATATTCCCGGAAAAACCGGCGTTCATCAACATAAAATAATTTTCTTTCGATTCTTCATCTTCAAAAACGCCCACAATAATATTTTCATCATTCGATACCGATTTTATTATGTCATCCGGAGTGTTGGTATGCTGTTGTAAATGATAAACCTTAGTTGTTGTTAAGCCGGCCATTATTTGACTCAGCGAATCTATTTCCGCATTAATACTTTGTAAAGAAGGATAAATCTTATCACGGTCGGGGTTTTGAAACACTCCCCAATCTTCCGCATCCCAATGGAACCAAATCAAACCGTGGACTCCGTAAGTCAAAGATGTATAAACAAGCCAACGGTGTTCCGTGCTATCCGGTGTTCGCCAATCCAACTCTTCCGCGCTTGTTCCGTTAGTACCGACGGCTTGCACCGTGTTATAAAACGGGATGTTATGCATTAGTGCATGCTTGCGCATCATAAACAACCTCTCGAAATATTCTTTATTAAGATCGAAACCGTTAAAAAAATTATAACGGTCATAGCACAAAACCTCCACTTTTGTAGTATCAATAAAATATTCGATATTATCGTCGGTCGTATATTCATTATCGCCTATGTTCACCAAACTATAGTGCAAAGGATCCTTTTCTTTTATTCTGGCAATAAGCTTTGCAATATTTCCGTAAGCCGAAGGAAAAGGTTCGTCGCAAATCCAATACCCGATTAAACTAGGATCGTCTTTATATTTTTGTACAACCGTATCAACTTTTTTTAGCATCAACTCACTTATTTCCGTAACCGGTTCGTTGTACGTTTCGTTTCCGTCATCCCAATATTTAACACCTCTTAAAATATCAACACCGTTCGAGTCTTCCTCGGAAAATAATTGTCGGATACTTACAAAAAATTTAAAATGGAATTGATGAATTTTATTCATTAGTTCGTCTTCATCCCTTGCCCACATAAAATTATAGAAGTTTGCATTTTTATAATAGACGAAATCCGAATCGTTGTATGGTGCGCCGCGCCAAGCATAGGGCGGGTTGTAAGCGCTTAATAAAAATCCTTTTACTCCGGAATTTATTTTCTTTTCATTATTATTTATTGTAGTAGATGCGGGTTTTTGGGCAAGCGAAATGTTAACAATCGCTAACAGAAAACTTATCCATAATATTTTCATGTAAGTATTTTTCATAATTAAATTATCTTAAATATCAAATAGTTATAAAATATGATTATAATATATATTAATAATTAAATTTAACTAATAGGATTTATTAAAGTCCAAGTCAAAAAAAAATAATGGAAAGATAAAAATAGATATAAACGGGTTTTAAAAAAAACAAAAAAACGATCAATAATTTACACCGTAAATTAAATAAAATTCATATATTAAATAAGAAAAACAAGAAACGGAAGCCAATAATTCACAATGCCAAAAAGTTATGATATTTGTAAACCAGGGCCCGGGAATCTTAAGATCCCCGGAGCGCTTGACGGATTAAATATTAACTCTTTTTATTATAATCTATGTTTTTTCTAAACATGATTTATTTTCGTTTCATTTTCCAAATTCCGTTTACTTCATCAGTAACATTTTCCTCGTTATAGAGAAATTCCCGGCCGTTAATTTGTAGAAATACAATCCGCTTGAAAGGTTGGAAGCATCGAACCGTACTTTGTAAATTCCCGGGGGCTGTTTTTTGTTCACAAGCACGGCAACCTCTTTTCCTAAAACATCATATACTTTTAGTTGTACAGTCGCAAAATTTTGCGTCTCCACAGGTTGAATAGAATATTTTATTATTGTGCTTGGATTAAACGGATTTGGGTAATTCTGCTCTAATGAAAACGATACCGGTGTCTTACCCTCTTCTTTAACTGAAGTCACACCTTGATAATACACACTGAATTCATAACCTGAAAATGAGGATGCAATTTTTTCTATGTTATCAATTAACGTATTTTCAGAATAATCGGTAGTATACACAAAAGGCAGATACATTTGATACGGAAAATCGGCTGCATCCCAATGATCTCCTGTCCATAATTCATTTTTACCGCCGTTGCATAATCCGTTTGAATTATAGCGGAAAGTGATTTTATTTACTTCATCGTCACTGCGCGTAAAAGTTAAAAGTTTGCCCTCGTCATCAAATTCATAATCTTGTACGGAATAAACTTCCCAATTACTACCGTTATACTTTTCATAACTATGATGAATCAATTTTCCGTTTTCATTATATTCATAAATATCACGGTATTTATCTATCCATGAGGAGCTGGAATTATCCCATTTTTTATAATTAACAAGTGTATTTTGATTATCTGAGTTATAAACATATAATGTTAAGGTATAATTTTCCCATACATTGTCAGCATCATTCCAATTGAAATCGAATCTTGAAATTAGATTATTATTAAGGTCGTATGTATAAGAAGTTTTATAGCTTTTATGCCAAGCATTACTTTGCCAATTAAAAAAAAGCAGTTCTGTTCTGTTATCGTTCGCATCGTAAAAATATTCGTACCTCAGACGGTTTTTCCAAGTTGTGCCATTCCATCCTTTCACAATTTTTAATATCATAATATTTTTCGAAGTATAAGTATACTCTGATCTTTGTTCAGGGACCCAGTCGCTACCCGACCATGAAAATTCAGTTTCCGTTGTTAAATTATTTTTTGTATCGTAACCATATTCCATCTTTAAGTGAAAAACCCAGTCACTCAAAGTAGTATCCCATTTTTCCGTTATAGAAGTAATCATATTGCCATTCGGGTCATAACTGTATTCTTCCTTCTTTTTCCATTCCCATACTCCGTTGTTAAGCTTCATTACAGCATACAATTGAATTAACCCGTCTTGGTTAAAATTAAAGTCGTAGCTGTAGCCCAAATTTGCAGTATTATTGAGGTAAAATATTTTTGTAAAATTTTTAAAATACCCGTTCTCGTCATATTGATAAGTATTAATCATTTTGGAAAATGTAGAGTCAAAAGCGGATGAAACGATACTATCCATTTTAGGCATTTGATTAATTTTTTTTATCAAATTGCGCATTCCAGGTTTTTTTCCACCAATAAAATATTTTGAATTGACAGGGTTTGTTTTTAAGATTTCAAATAGAGCATTTTCTAATTCATCATTCTGTGGCATTGAAAGGCTGCTCTGTGCGAACGTTGCGGCAGGCAATGATAAAAGCAAAATCAACAACGCGTTGATAATGTTGTTAGCTCCGGTTTTCTTATTCATATCTTTTCCCTTTTGATTAGTTTGAAATAATTTAATCTATATTAAATTATATAAGTGAGTACTTAATTTATCTCAAACTTCCAGGAAAAATCATTTTATATTATAAAAATATACTTTTTAAAAATTAAAAACTACTCCTAAAAAGGAGCGAGAGAAAAAAAACACCGAATTTTAAAATCTGCTTTCCGGTTTAATCTTTTTTTAAGACGTCATTTTAACCGTTTGACTAATACAGCTTTATTGTAATATTTAGAAATTACAGGTTGTTCCCGTTAATTTATCCGTTCCTTGCGTTAATTTCCGTTTTTAGTACGGACTTTCCCGTCTTTTTTACAGTTATTGCATAACTTTTACAAATAAGGAATGGGAAACACAAAACAAGTACATTAAACCTCAAGTATAATTTGCGGACAGATAATATCTGTTAATAATATGAATTAAAACATTGTGAAATATAGAATTGCGGGGGAATTATTTTTATTGATAATCCCTAAAGTCTTATTCAAAAATAAAATCCTAAAACTTATTAACGGTTTTGAGTTTGGAATTGAGAATGCAAAAATCAATTTTATTTTGTTTCATCATGTGTCTTTATCATTATTAATTTAATTCTCTCTATTTGTTTTTGCGTTTAAGATGATATTACGTTATGCATACCGGGTAAAGCTGTTAATTTAAAAAGTCTTGTTGTTTGGTTTTTTTTATTTAACTAAATTTGTATTGGTTAATAATAAACTGTGAGATTTAGCATGACAACACTACCTCCGCCGTCGGTTACCGAATTTCCCGAGAATTCTTTGGAAAAAAAAGTTTATACGATTGTAGAGTCTTTCAAAGAAAACATTCCGGTAATGAACGACAGATACCGTTTGGGATTTAATTTAGTCAAATATTTAAAAGGGGAAGGTGATCCTCCCGAAATTACGGTAAAGAATTCCAAACTTTCGCTCGAAAATATTTCCGAAGAAGAATTAGCAAAAAAAATAGATATTGCATTAAAGGAAATTAAAAATTAAATAAAGAGAGCAGGACTCATATAAATCCTGCTCACTGTTTTTTAATTTTTAGAATGGACTGCTTCTTCAATTTCATCTTCGATTAAAAATTTTTTCACCATATCAACGGCTTCGGCACTGCCAATATAAATAGGAACCCTTTGATGTAATTCCTTCGGTTGAATTTCCAAAATTCTGTTTTTCCCGTCAATTGCTTTTCCGCCTGCAGCTTCAACAATAAACGCCATCGGGTTACACTCGTACATCAATCTTAATTTACCGTTCGGATTTCTTTTATCTGCCGGATAAATAAAAATACCGCCATATAATAAATTTCTATGAATATCGGCAACCATAGATCCGATATAACGTGCAGAATATGGTTTCTCGTCTCTATCGTCTGCCGCTTGAATATATTTAATATACTTTTTTAATCCGGTGCGCCAATATTTATAATTTCCTTCGTTAATACTGTAAATTCTAGCTTTTTCAGGAATCCGTATATTGTCATGCGAAAGGAGGAATTCGCCGAAAGCGGGATCGAGGGTAAAACCGAAAACTCCTTCTCCGGTTGTATAAACCAAAATAGTGCTCGATCCGTAAACAATATAGCCTGCAGCTACTTGTTCAACGCCTTTTTGCAAACAATCTTCCAAAGTTCCGGGTGTTCCGTCGGGAGAAATTCTTCTGTAAATTGAAAAAATTGTTCCTATACTAACATTCGCATCGATATTTGAAGAGCCGTCGAGCGGATCAAAAAGTAAGACGTATTTTCCTATTTTGTGTTTTTGGGGAATGTGAATTATGTTTTCCTCTTCTTCGGAAGCCATTACGCAAAGGTGTCCTCCGTGATCCATAGCTCTTATTAACATATCGTGAGCATAAATATCCAATTTTTTCACTTGTTCACCGTGCACATTATTATCGCCCGTAAAACCTAAAATATCTACGAGTCCCGCTTTATTAACTTCTAACGAAATTACTTTAGCGGCTAATGCCAAATCGTGCAGCAATGCGGAAAGTTCGCCGGTTGCGCCGGGATACTTTTTTTCCTGCTCCAAAATATGTCGCGGCAGGGTCATAAAATTAATTGACATTTTCACCTCCTTGGTTAAGCAGTTTTAGTTATTTCCTGATCTTTATATTGTAACTGATATAATTTATAATAAATACCGCGTTTTGCAATAAGCTCTTGATGCGTTCCCACCTCTCTTATTTCGCCGTGATGCATAACAATTATTTTATCCGCTTTTTGAATGGTTGACAATCTGTGCGCAATAACAATAGATGTTCTTCCGGATAACATTTTATCTATAGCGTTTTGTATTAAAATTTCAGTTTCAGTATCGACGCTTGATGTTGCTTCATCTAATATAAGAATTTGCGGATTGTTTGCAAGAGCGCGGGCAAAAGAAATCAATTGTTTTTGTCCAACGCTTAAGGTAGCGCCCTTTTCTTTAACTTCTTCATTAAATTGATTGGGAAGTTTGAGAATAAAATCGTTTGCGCCGACCGAATTAGCCGCAATTAACATTCTCGATTCATCTATATCAGTATTATTCATTAAAATGTTCGATTTTACAGTTCCGGAAAAAAGATAAATATCTTGTAAAACAATTGACATCGATTTTCTTAAATCTTCTTTTCGCATTTTTCTGATGTCGATTCCGTCTACTAAAATTTCACCTTCTTGAATATCATAAAATCTGGAAAGTAAACTTATAATAGAAGTTTTTCCCGCGCCTGTTGCTCCTACAATTGCCACGGTTTCGCCGGGATTAATTGTAAACGAAATATTTTTTAACACATATTCGTTAGGATTATATGCAAAACTTACGTTTTTAAATTCTATTTTTCCTTTTATTTTATCCGGTATAATTGGTTTGTTTGGGTTTTCAATTATTGTTTTATCGTCTAATAACTTAAATATTCTTTCCGATGATGCCATTGCCGTTTGCATTATGTTATATTTTTCCGAAAGATCCCTTATAGGTCTGAAAAACATTTCGGTATATTGAATGAAAGCAAATAATATACCAATAGAAATTGTGCCTTGAATTATTTTTCCGCCTCCGTACCATATAATTAATGCAATTGCAAGGGAGCTTAGTATTTCTACAGTAGGGAAAAAAACGGCATAATAAAAAATTGAGGCTACATTGGCTTTTTTGTAATCGGTATTAATTTTCGAAAATTTCTCGAATTCCTCTTTTTGTTTGTTAAAAAGTTGAACAATACTTATTCCGGAAATCCGTTCTTGCATATAAGAATTTAATTTGGCAAGGTAATATCTTACATCGCGGTAAACGTCTCTTACTTTTTTTCTGAATAAAAATGTTGCGTAAATTAAAATTGGTAATACGGAAAGTGAAATTAAAGCCAAACTCCACGACATTGAAAACATGAAAATAAAAATCCAGAAGATGATAAATATATCGCTGAAAACCATTACAATTCCGGAAGCAAACAATTCATTTAGCGCTTCTACGTCGTTTGTTACACGTGTTACAATCCGCCCGATAGGAGTTTTATCAAAAAACTTAAGGGACAATCTTTGCACGTGGGAAAAGATTTGAATACGTAAATCGTATATTATTTTTTGTCCCATCAACTGCGTGAAGTACGTTAAAAAATATTGAATAAAAGCTTGAGCAATAAGCGAAGCGACTAACAGCAAGGTTATAAATCCCAAGCTTTGAAAGTCTTTATTTGCTATACTGTCGTCTATTGCTATTTTAGTTAAATATGGTCGTACGGGTCCGAAGCCCGCTACCAAAATATTTAAAATAATTGCTCCTATTACGTACTTTTTGTATGGTTTTACGTACCGGAGCAACCGTTTCATCAACTTGGAATCGTATGCTTTTCCTAATATTTCATCGTCTGTTTTATTTGACATAAAAAATTTTAATATTTAAGTTAGTTCTTTCAGCTCTTCTTCCAGTAATTGTTTATAATGGAGATCCGCATAAATTCCTTTCAGTGCAATCAATTCCCGGTGATTTCCTTGCTCTACAATTTTACCTTTATGGAGAACAATGATATTATCCGCATCTTTAACCGTGGAAATTCTATGACTAATAATTATGTTGGTTCTTCCTTTCATAAAGGACCGCAAATTTTTCAATATTTGCTCTTCGGTGTTAGTATCCACTGCCGAAAAGGAATCGTCAAGAATTAGAATTTTCGGGTTAACAGCCAAAGCTCTTGCCAAACTTACTCTTTGTTTCTGTCCGCCGGAAAGTGTAACGCCTCTTTCTCCCAGCATTGTTTGGTATTTTTCCGGGAACAATTCAACGTCTTTATCCAATTGGGAAATCCGGGCGGCTTCAAACAACAAATCATCCGACCGCTTTTCTGGTTTAACTCCGTAAAGAACATTATTTTTAATTGTATCCGAAAACAAAAAGGTTTCTTGCGGAACAAAACCTATTTTTTCCCTGAGTGTTTTAAGAGGATATTCTTTAACATTTCGTCCATCAATCAAAATTTCGCCTTCATCAATATCGTATAACCTTGGAATTAAATTAACCAAAGTTGATTTTCCGGCACCGGTATGACCTATAACAGCCAAGGTTGACCCTTGCGGAATTTTCAATGATAAATTTTTAAGAATATACGGCAAATTAGGTTTGTATTTAAACGATACGTTTTTAAATTCTATTACACCGTTAAAGTCCGTTAACGAATAGTCGGTTTGTGAAGTATCTTTAATTTCTTCTTTTTCCGAAAATATTCTCAACAATCGTTTCATGCTTGCCGAAGCTTGTTGAATAATATTCATTACCCAACCTAGAGCTATAACGGGCCAAATCAACATTCCAAGATAAACGACGAAAGCGGCAATATCGCCCAATGTAATCTGTTCCTTAATAACCATTCCGCCGCCAATCCAAATAACAACAATTATGGAAATTCCGGTAATCAAGAATAGAAGCGGCATAAACAAAGCCTGGATTTTAATTTTATCCATATTTCTGTGCAAATATTCGTTGCTTAACTTTTTGAATTCTTCAATTTCGCTCTCTTCGCGCACGAATGATTTTATTACTCTGATTCCTCCGAAATTTTCTTGCGCTTTGGTTGTTAATTCGGAAAACTTCTCTTGGATTTTAGTAAACTTTTTGTGAATCTTTTTACTAAGCAAATAAACGAAAAACGATAAAAAAGGAAGCGGTATTAAAGTGTATAACGTTAATAAAGGATCAATGCTTATCATTATTCCGATTATTATAGCAAAACGGATTGTTGTATCTACGGAATACATTACAGCCGGACCGAGGTACATTCTAACCGCGCTGATGTCGTTAGTAGCGTGAGCCATTATATTTCCGGTAGAGTTATTTTGAAAGAACTTAACCGGTAATTTCAAAATATGCTGCCAAAAATCCTGTCTTAAATCGTATTCAATTTCCCGTGATGTTACAATTATAGTTTCGCGAATCAAAAATCTGAATATTCCGCCTACAATTGCGGCGAGAAGAATTAAACCGGAATAATAAAGCAATCCTTGTGAAGAAATACCTGTTTTTAACGAATCAATGGCGCTTCTTAAAAAGAGCGGTACGGTTATTTGCGCAATATCCGAAATAAGGATAAAGGCAAAACCCATTATTAATTTTTTTTTGTACCGGTAAAAATATTTATTTAGGTGACGTAAACTTCGCATAAATTATTACTTAATAAGACAAAGAATAAAGATACTAAATCAATTATAAAAATAAATCGAAATAGTTTTTGTAGTGATTAGTAGTGAATTATTAGCTGCAAGCGTGTCAAAGTATTTTCTTTGTCCGGGATTGAGTTTTAATAACGCAGTTTTTTCAGAATATTTTTTGTTTAAGTTTAACTTGAGTCCTTTATTTTATTTCCCATAAACTTTTTAAGTAATTTAACGGTGTTTGTCGCATTAATTCCGGAGCTCAAATCAAGATAAAGCCGGGCAACCTGATCATGTATTACTTTGTAGCAAAAATAGTTTATGCGGTTGAACCGGACCCGTAATGTGATAATCAGGTTAACCGATAATCGAAAATCCCGTGTACGGTTGCAAAACTTTGGGAACAATAACTTTACCTTCCGGCGTTTGATAATTTTCCAAAATGGAAACCATTAATCTGCTTGTTGCAAGTCCCGAACCGTTTAATGTATGAAGATAATTAACTTTTTTATCCGTTTCGTTTCTGAACCGTATATTTGCGCGCCTGGCTTGAAAACTCTCGAAATTACTGCAAGAAGAAGCTTCCAACCATTTATTTTCGGCGGGCGACCATGTTTCAATGTCGTAACATTTTGCCGCAGCAAAACTTAAATCGCCCGAGCAAAGAAGAAGAACACGGTACGGAATTTTCAATTCTTTTAATATATCTTCTGCGTGAGAAACAATATTTTCCAATTCGTCGTACGAAGTTTCCGGTTTGACTAATTTAACCATTTCTACTTTATTAAACTGATGAACCCGTAAAAATCCTTTCGATTCTTTTCCGTACGAACCGGCTTCCCTTCTGAAACATGCCGAATATCCGACGTAATTAATCGGCAGATCGCTTTCTGCAAGAATTTCATTTCTATGCAAATTTGTAATCGGAACTTCGGCTGTTGGAACGGGATAAAGATCATCTTTTTCGCAATGATACATATCTTCCGCCATTTTAGGTAATTGGCCTGTTCCCAGCATCGAATCGGCATTAACAAGAAAAGGCGGAAATACTTCGGTATATCCGTGATGCCGTAAATGATAGTTTAACATAAAATTAATCAAAGCCCTTTCAAGGGTTGCACCCTTACCGGTGTAAACCGGAAAGCCGGAACCCGTTATTTTTGCGCCGCGTTCAAAATCAAGTATTTTTAATTTTTTTCCTAATTCAACGTGATCCAAATATTCAGAATTCTCATTCACATCGTAATCTTCGGGATACCATTTACGCACTTCTACGTTTTCTTCTTCGGAAAATCCAACCGGAACGCTTTTATGAGGCAGGTTCGGCACCCATTTCAGCAAATCGTTTAATTTTTCTTCAACGTTCCGTAATTGATTATCCAGTTCTTTTATTTCATCCGACACTTGTTTCATTTCAGCGATAATCCCGTCTGCATTTTCGCCGGCTTTTTTAAGTCTGCCAATTTCTTGCGAGACTGAATTTCTTTTGGATTTAAGTTCTTCGGTTTTGTGTATGAATTCCCTGCGTTTTTTATCGAGATTCAAAATATCATCAACGGTGTCTTTTTCTTTTTTATTTTTGATCCCTTGTTTTACTATCCCGGGATTTTCTCTTATAAATTTTAAGTCAAGCATATTAGTCTCGTTATATAATTTAAAAACCTATTTAACTACGATGTTGTAAATTTTATTTTTAATATAAATTTCTTTTACAATGGTTTTGCCTGCGGTATGAACTTTTACGTTTTCCTCTTGCCAAACCGCTTTTTTAACCTCTTTTTCGGGGCTATCTACCGGTAAATTTACCTTTGCTCTTACTTTACCGTTTACTTGAACAACAACAGTTACTTCGTTAACGGTAAGAGCGGAGTTATCGAATTGGAACCAGACTGGTTTTTCGAATAGAGCGGTGGAATTACCGAGCAATTGCCAAATTTCTTCGCCGAGATGCGGAGCAACGGACGCCATCAAAACGGCAAATCTTTCCAAGGAGTATGATTGTAAATCTTCACGGCAATTATTTAATCTTTTAGAAAATTCGTTCATTAATTCCATTAATGCGGCAACCGCAGTATTGAAACGGAAATTTTCCAATTCAGTTTCGAATTTTGAAATGGTAGAATTCATTTTACGGTATATAATTTGTTCGTCTTCCGAAAGTTCTTTAATATCGTAGGAATTTTTGGAAGGATGGTTTAAAATAAAATCTTCCTTTTGTTTATATAAAGTATAAACACGTTGAACAAATCTGTCAATACCAACAATGCCTTTATCGTTCCAATCACCGCCCAATTCATAAGGACCCATAAACATTAAATACATTCTGAAGACGTCGGAACCGTATTGATTAACAAAATCATCGGGATTAACAACATTGCCTTTGGATTTAGACATTTTCGCACCTTTATTTGTAATAGTTCCTTGATGAATAAGTTTTTGAAAAGGTTCGGAGCTGTCAACCATTCCAAGATCGTTCAAAAATTTATGAATAAACCGGGCATATAAAAGATGCATCGTTGCATGTTCGGCACCGCCGACGTACATATCGACCGGTGTCCATTTTTTTGCCAATCCGGTATCGAACATTGCTTTTTCGTATTTAGGATTTAAATAACGCAAATAATACCAGGAAGAATCGACAAAAGTATCCATAGTGTCGACTTCACGTTTTGCTGGTCCGCCGCAATTAGGACAAGTAGTATTGATAAAATTTTCATTTCCCGCCAAAGGCGAGCCGCCGTCGTGTTTAAACTCAACTTCATAAGGAAGCTCAACCGGCAATTGATCTTCCGGCAGGGCAACCTCTCCGCATTTATCGCAATAAACTATGGGAATAGGCGTTCCCCAATATCTTTGTCGCGAAATCAGCCAATCGCGCAACCGGTAATTAACGGTTCTTTTTCCCAACCTGTTTGATTCAAGAAAATCATTTATTTTTTCAATAGCTTGGGCGGATTGTAATCCGGAAAATTCACCGGAATTAATCATTTTTCCGGGTTTGGTATAAGCGGAATCGAGAGGATCGTCTTTGCTTGTTCCGGGTTCAAGGATAACTTTTTTAATTGGAAGACCGAATTTCTTAGCAAATTCAAAATCGCGTTCATCGTGTGCCGGAACAGCCATAACACAGCCGGTTCCGTACGTAGATAACACATAATCCGCAATCCAGATAGGGACTTTTTCGTTATTTAAGGGATTTATTGCATACGCACCAATCGGTACGCCGGTTTTTTCTTTTACAGTGGAAGTCCTTTCGATTTCGGATAAATTTTTAACGGACTGAACATATTCTTCTACTTTTTCCTTATATTCGCCGGCGGTTAATTTTTCCACCAATTCATGCTCGGGTGCCAAAACCATGTAAGTTACTCCGAATAAAGTATCGGGTCTGGTGGTAAAAACGGTAATCTTTTCGTCATGTCCTTCAATGCTGAAAATAACTTCGGTTCCCGTACTTTTCCCAATCCAATTGGTTTGCATTATTTTGGTTTTTTCGGGCCAGTCTATTTTTTCCAATCCTTGGAGTAAATCTTCTGCATATTTGGTTATTTTGAAAAACCATTGTGTTAAATCTTTTCTTATTACGGGAGTTCCGCATCTTTCGCAAGTACCGTCGGCTTGGACTTGTTCATTTGCCAAAACAGTTTGGCATGAAGGGCACCAATTTACGGGAGCTTTTTTTCTGTATGCAAGTCCGTTTTTGTATAATTGTAAAAATAACCACTGGTTCCATTTGTAATATTCGGGAACACAGGTCATAAGTTCCGCATCCCAATCGTACATGCAGCCCATTGCTTTTAATTGCTTACGAATATCTTCGATATTTTGTAATGTGCTGTCTTGAGGATGAACTCCTGTTTTAATAGCGTAATTTTCGGCTGGAAGACCGAAAGCATCGTATCCCATAGGTTCGAAAACATTAAAGCCTTTTAATTTTTTGAATCGCGCCCACGAATCCGTCGGACCGTAATTATACCAATGACCGATATGCAGCTTTGAGCCCGAAGGATAAATAAACATTACTAAAGTATAAAGTTTTTTTTCCGTGGAATTCAAATCCGTTTTAAAAACGTTTTTGGATGCCCAGTAATTTTGCCATTTTTTCTCAACTGCCGCAAAAGGGTACTTCATTTTTACTTGCCTAACTTTGTTTTTAAAGAAATTAAAATTATCAAAATAGAATAGGTTTATCAAGAATTCATTATTCATAGATTAATTAAGTAAGTTGCAACTTTTTACTTTATCGGTTGTAAATAAATAGTGAAGTTATAATGTTGTAGTGAAAGCAACGGGTTGAATATGAAAAAAATATTTTGGATTGTTTTATTTGTAAGTCAGGTTTTAATTTCCGCGCCTATAAATCATTACACTAATTTATTGCAAATTAAATCCGTTACGGTTAACTCCGTTCAAGATTCTTTACATAAAGATTCCTCTAAAACAGAATTAAGTAAAATAAAACTGAACGGCACAACCGATAAATTGTTCTATTTGAAAAATATTTTGGAGATAACTTTTTTATATAAAGGCGGTTTTTACTTGCCAAATATTTCAAGTCTTGATGTTCAACAATTTAGTCGCTTTGGAAAATATTCCGATATTTTTATACGTCCCACATTTTCGGAATATTTCAACAACATGTATAAATTAAGATACGGTAAAAGGATCGGTTTGCTCGGTAGAATATTAAATTACGCACAAGGCGTAGCTGCAACATATTTTTTATATAAATCAATTTCCAAATATGGACTCGGCTTTGATAACAAAAAATTATTGAAGCAATAACAATTCCGTTCAACATTCCTAAATCATAGTAATAATTTAAGAACCATGAAAGATTAATAAGCAAATGCGGAAAAAAGCGTTAATCTTTTTTTCCTTCCTAAAAGGATATTACAAATATTTTGCTATTTTTAACTTTTCAATAAAATAGTGTGAAAGATGCAGTTATTTGATTCCGAAAATTTTCTTTATAAAAACAATAAACTTTACGCTGAAAACATTTCCGTCAATGAAATTATAAAATCTACCGGAACCCCGGTTTATATTTACAGCAAAAAACATTTTGTCAATCAGTATTTAAAATTTACCAAAGCGTTTAAAGATATAGAGCACATCGTTTATTATGCCGTTAAAGCGAATTATAACATAAACGTTATTAATATTTTTTCAAAATTAGGCTGCGGGTTAGATGTAAATTCAGAAGGTGAATTAATAAGAGCGTTAAAAGCGGGAGCTAAACCGGGTAAAATAATTTTAACCGGTGTGGGAAAAACAGAGCGTGAAATTGAACTCGGTATTAAAAATAATTTACAATTAATCAAAGCTGAATCGATTGAAGAAATTTATTTAATTAACGATATAGCAAAAAGCTTAAATTCCATAGCTCCGCTTGCAATTAGGGTTAATCCTGATGTAGATCCCAAAACGCATCCTTACATATCCACCGGACTTAAAGAGAATAAATTCGGTATTGATTCCAAACAAGCATTGGAAGCATATCAAATTGCCGCTTCTCTTTCAAATTTAAAATTGTCGGGAATAGATATGCATATCGGTTCTCAAATAACCGAAGTCGAACCTTATGTAGAAGCAATATCCAAATTAGCTGACATTTACAATACGTTAAAGAAACAAGGAATAGAATTAAACCATTTCGATATTGGCGGCGGGATTGGAGTGGTTTATAAAGACGAAAAAGTATTTGATCCTTCACAACTTGCAAAAGCTATAATTCCAATAATAAAACCATTAAAAGCAAAATTAAGTTTTGAGCTTGGTCGTTATTTAACCGCAAACGGCGGAATTTTAGTAACGGAAGTACTGTATACCAAAAAAAATCAGAATAAAAATTTTGTTGTTGTAGATGCGGCTATGACGGATTTATTACGACCCAGCATTTACAAAGCGTATCATCATATTCAACCGGTTTTGTTAAGTGACAGAAAAGATATAATTGCAGACGTAGTTGGACCTGTTTGCGAAAGCGGTGATTTTTTAGCGAAAGGAAGACAATTAACCGAATGTTCACGAGGCGAAAAATTGGCAATTATGTCCGCCGGAGCATACGCAATGGTGATGGCATCAAATTATAACGGTCGCAGGCGACCGCCGGAAGTTATTGTGGACGGGAATAAATTTCATACCGTTAGAAGCAGGGAAACATTCGATCATCTTTTGTATGATGAAAAAATAGTGGAAGATTTGACTTAGTTAAAATACCGCAGATGAAAATGAAGATAAATATTTCTGACCGCATTTTTCATGCTTGTAATTCTCGTTTGTATCAATTGAACGGTTTACAAATTATTATTTTTAATATTAATTATGTATAAATTACTGAACTTGGATACTTGGAACAGGAATGAGCATTTCCATTTCTTTAAAGATTATGATAATCCGTTTTACAATATATGTACGGAAGTAGATGTAACGGTACTTTATAATTTATGTAAAGAAAAAGGATTCTCGTTTTTCTTCGCTTCATTATTTGCTTCCACCAAAGCGGCAAATTTAACCGAAGAGTTCAGATATAGAATAAAAGACGGAAAGGTAATTGTTTATGATTTAATCCACCCGGGATCAACGTTTTTAAACGAAGACAATACATTTAGATTTGTTTATTTCAACTTTAATTATTCATTTCAAAAGTTTAATGCAGAAGCGGAAAAAATTATTAAAAATATTTCAACCGGTAAAAATAAAACTATGCTTGTTCATGAAGAGCAAGATAATTTAATACACTACTCGGTTATTCCTTGGATATCCTTTTCAAGCATTTCACACGCAAGAAATTTCAAGACAAACGATTCCATTCCAAAAATTGTTTTCGGTAAGCATAGCGCAAAATCCGGTAGATTAGTAATGCCCGTCTCGGTTGAAGTGCATCACGCTCTTGTTGACGGTTTTCATGTTGCAAACTATTTGAACAAATTTCAGGAAATATTGAACCGACCGGCAGCTCACTTGGATGCCGGCGCATAATTTAAATTTTGCAAATAGTCTACAATACGGTATCCTCTTATAATTCCCGGCACAACTAAACCATCTCTTAAGTACTCATTCTGCTATTCCCTTAAAAACCCGGGGCATGATATCTATAAAGTCCAATACAAATTTCCGCTGCCGTACGGTTGATTAAAGTGTATTCTTATTTTTAGAAAACCCGGTTAAATAAAAATTACTTACTATTAATAATTTGCTTACATTACGAAGTTAATTAAAATTTAAAAATATTTATTTAGAAGGAAATTAAAACATGACGTTTGAAGAAATCGGAGTTGAAGAAAAATACATCCGTGCAATAAAAAAAATGGGCTTTGAATATCCTATGCCCGTTCAAGAAAAAGTAATACCGCATTTAATTCAAAAAAAGAAGAACGACTTGATAGCTTTGGCGCAAACCGGAACCGGAAAAACTGCCGCGTTCGGTCTGCCTTTAATTCAAAAAACAAATCCCGATGTCAGATATATTCAGCATTTAATTCTTAGTCCTACGCGCGAACTTGCAATACAAATAGCAGATGATTTAACCGCTTATTCAAGATACGATGAAAATATAAAAATTACAGCAGTTTTTGGAGGCGCCAGTATAGAAAGGCAAATCGGTCTAATTAAAAAAGGAGTTCATATTGTTGTTGCAACTCCCGGCAGATTACTTGATTTAATAAAAAGGCGCGTAATTAAAATATCTAAAGTAAAAACGGTTGTGTTAGACGAAGCAGACGAAATGTTGAATATGGGTTTTAGAGAAGATCTTGAAGCAATCTTAAGCGAAACTCCCGCAACAAAACAAACTCTGCTTTTCTCGGCAACAATGCCCGCGGGTGTAAGAAAGATTGCCGGTAAATTTATGACTGATCCTATTGAAATTACCATAGGGAAAAAAAATGCGGGAGCCGAAAATGTTAATCACGTTAGTTATTTTGTTCATGCCAGGGACAGATATTTAGCGTTGAAGCGTATTGTGGACTATTACCCGGAAATTTACGGAATTATATTTTGCAGAACAAGAAGGGAAACGCAAGAAGTTGCCGATAAATTAATTAAGGACGGATATAATGCGGAAGCCATTCACGGCGATTTATCGCAGCAGCAAAGAGCTAAGGTAATGAATAATTTCCGGATTAAACATACCAAGCTGCTAATTGCAACCGATGTTGCCGCTCGCGGTCTCGATATTGATAATTTGACCCACATAATAAATTACAACTTACCTGATGATTTGGAAGTTTATACGCATAGAAGCGGAAGAACCGGCAGGGCGGGAAGAAAAGGAACATCCATTGTGATTGCTAATCTCAAGGAAAAACATAAACTTAAATTAATCGAAAAACAGATTAATAAAAAGTTTGAAAATAAATCCGTTCCGGCCGGTAAAGATATTTGCGAAAAACAGCTTTTCCATTTGATAGAAAAAATTGAAAAGGTTGAGGTGAATAATGAAGAGATTAACGATTTCCTGCCTGAAATTGTTCGCCGGCTCGATTGGCTTGACCGTGAGGAATTGATTAAAAAATTTGTTTCAGTAGAGTTTAACAGATTTCTTGAATATTATAAAAATACAAGCGATATAAATATTCCCATCGGTTCGGGAAGAGACCGCAGATCAGGTTCAGGCAAACAAAGGACCGGGGGATTTGCACGTTTCTTTATCAATTTGGGTAAGACCGATAATCTAAAACCCGTCGATATTATCGGAATGATTAACGATTATACTAACATCCGCAATATTGAAATAGGTGAAATTGATATTAAGAAAAACTTTTCGTTTTTTGAAGTTGATGAATTGTATAAAGATGATTTATTAAAAGGTTTTAAAGGAAAATTATTTAAGAAACGTAAAATAAATCTCGAAGTAGCCGAAGGAAAAAAGAGGGAAACCCGTTCCTATTCGATGAGAAATAAAAAAAGAACCAACTTCAAAAGAAAATCTTCAAAAGCTAAAGTAAAAAGAAAAAGAAAATAAAACTCAATACCGGCAAGGTTTATCATTTATTGGAGTTTTAAAATTTTTTCTTCTTTCTTTTTATTTGTATAAAATCTTCATCTCGGTTTTTAATTTACCTGCTTAAATTTGTATTTTACAGATTCAAATTCTAATTAACTTTCAGGGTAGTTATGAAGAGAATAATCGTCATTCTGTCTTTATTAATAATTGCAATTAATATACAAGCGCAAACAAAGCGTGCTTTAACTGTAGAAGACCTTTGGGCAATGAAAAGGGTTGGAAGTTATGATGTTTCGCCGGACGGAAAAACTATAGTTTTCGAATTGACGAAGTACAGTTTGGATAAAAACAAAGGGGATACGGATATTTATTTGGTTAATACCGGCGGGACCAATCTTAGAGCGTTAAAAAATTCGGATAAAGCGGAAACCGAACCTCATTTTTCTTCCGATGGAAAATCCGTTTACTATCTGGTTGGTAAACAATTATGGAAATGCAATTTAAACGGAACAAACGATAAACGTATTACAAATTTTTATCCGGGCGTTTCCGGTTATGAATTGAATAAAAAAAACGACCGGGTTTTGTTCGTTGCTCAAGTTTATCCTGAATGTTTAAATCAAAAATGCAACGCCGAAAAGGATAGTGCTAAAAAACAAATAAAAAGCAGCGGAAAGATATTTACCGGATTAATGTACCGCCACTGGAACCGCTGGCGCGGCGAAAAGAGAAGTCACTTGTTTTTATTCGATATGAAAACGAATAAATATTTCGACTTGACTTCCAAAAGTACTTCCGATGTTCCTCCAATCGATTTGGGAAGCGCGAACGATTATTCATTTTCGCCCGGCGGAAACGAAGTTGCATTTACTCTTAATCCCGATAAAAAACTTGCCTTAAGCACCAACAACGAAGTTTATACTTTGGATATTTCCGCTCTTTCGAATAAGACAAAGAACGATTGGAAAAAGATTTCCGTTAGTAAAGGAAATGATAACCAGCCGGTTTACTCTCCCGACGGAAAATACATTGTATTCAGATCTATGAAAAGAGCGGGATTTGAATCCGATAAAAGCGATTTAATTCTTTACGATAGAAAAACAGGTCGTTTGAAAAATCTGACGGAAGATTGGAATTTATCGGTCGGTGAAATTGTTTGGTCAAAAGATTCCAAATCTGTATTTGTTACAACTCCGTTTCAAGTTTACAACGTTGTAGTTAAGATTGATATAGATTCCGGGAAAAGGACCAAGCTGATTACAAAGCATGTAAATTCCGCAATACAAATTTCACCCGGCGGGAATGTATTGTTTTTCAAACAGCAAAGGTCAACCCAACCGTACGAGATTTTTTCGTACAACTTGAACAATAACCAAATATTGCAAATTACACACGTAAACCGTGCAAGACTGGCAAACGTTGAAATGAATGAAATAGAAACCTTTTGGACAAAAGGAGCAAACAATACTCCGGTTCAATCCATATTGGTAAAACCGCCTTTCTTCGATTCAAATAAAAAATATCCGATGATATTTTTAATTCATGGCGGACCACAAGGGCATTGGACTGATGATTTTCACTATCGTTGGAATTTACAGTTATTTGCTTCTAAGGGTTATGTGATTGTTGCGCCGAATCCAAGAGGAAGCGTAGGATACGGACAAAAATTTACCGATGAAATTTCTCGCGACTGGGGCGGGAAAGTTTACACCGATTTGATGAATTCATACGATTACGCATTGAACAATTTTAAGTTTATCGATAAAAAAAATACATTTGCAGCAGGCGCCTCTTACGGCGGATATATGATTAATTGGATTGAAGGGCATACAAATAGATTTAATGCATTGGTTTGTCACGACGGAGTTTTTGATTTGGAAAGTATGTACGGCTCAACCGAAGAATTATGGTTTCCCGAATGGGAATTTGGCGGACCTCCTTGGGTAAACCGGGATATTTACAGAAAATGGTCGCCGCATATGTTTGTACCTAATTTCAAAACTCCTATGCTTATTGTTCACGGTGCGCACGATTTTAGAGTTCCGGAAACACAAGCAATGGAATTGTTTACTTCGTTGCAAAGAATGAATGTGGAAAGTAAATTTTTATATTTCCCCGATGAAACTCATTTTGTAACAAAACCTCAAAATTCCAAACTTTGGTGGAATACAATTTTTAAATGGTTTGATGATCATAAAAAGGAGGATTAAAATGAAAGAAGAATTAGATAACCAAGTAGATAATTTGGAAGATTTTTATGATCACGTTGAAAATGCCGGCGATATAAAAACCGAAAAAGAATTTGAAGAGAAAAAAGAATTTATTGAAGAAAATCTTTGGGCTAAACTGGAAAAAGTCGGCAGTAAAATTTCATTTGCAAAAGATTTACGCGCCCTTTACAGATATTTGATGGACCCCAACGTTGCATGGTACCGTAAATCTATTGTTGTTGGTGCGCTAATTTATTTTATTGTGCCTATCGATCTTGTACCCGATATTGCTCCTTTGGTTGGTTATTTGGATGATTTGGGCGTAATAACTGCGGTAATTAAATATTTGGGACATGAACTTGTTCCTTATTACGATTAGTAAAAATTTAAGATATTGAAAAATAAAATTACGGATATTTAATGAATTTTAAGGTTAAGAAAAGTGAAATAATATTCAGGGGACATGTATTCGATTTGCAGGTTGATGAAATTGAGTACGACAGTGGAAACAAAGGAATACGCGAAGTTGCCGTTCACAACGGAGGTGCGGTTGTTGTTGCAGTAAAAAACGACGGGAAAATTATTCTCGTTAAACAATTCCGTTATCCTTTTCAGAATTTTCTTATAGAACTGCCTGCCGGCAAACTTGAAAAAGACGAAGACCCGAAAGTTTGTGCCGAAAGGGAACTTACCGAAGAAACCGGTTACACTGCGGGAAATATTGTGAAATTGGGCAAAATTTATACTACTCCCGGTTTTTGCACCGAGGTCCTTCATATTTATTTAGCGGGTAATTTAAAACCGGGTAATCATAACCGGGAAGAAGGTGAATACGGAATGGAAGTTTTTGAATTTACTCTGGATGAAATAAACGATAAAATCAGAAACGGCGAAATAGTGGATGCCAAAACATTAAGCGGATTACATTTTTATAAATTATATTTAGAAAATAATTGATTTATTGCTTAAATTTTGTCGAAAATATTTTAAAGCTTATTAAGTAGTTTTATCTGTCCGTCGGATTAAACCGGATTTTATAGATACGTTGTTTTCTGCCTCAAGAACTTATTCGTTATCTAAAACCATTTGATTTTTATTTGTATTAAGATAATCTGCATCAACTTTAAAATAATTATTGGTTAAATGTCATCAATCCGACAATTATACTTAAAGAAAGTTGTATTTTTCAAAACTGTAAAAAAGGAAATAATTAATGACGAATTATTTAGAAACAACAAAAAACGTTTACCGTGAAGCGGCTTTAACTCCCGATGTTGGACTCTGCTGCACAACAACACCAATTTGGCAATTACCCGGTCTTGATATTCCAAAAAAAATGTTGGAAATGAATTACGGCTGCGGAAGTACAGTTAATCCGAGGGATTTGGTAAAAAATCCTACAATTCTTTACGTCGGAATTGGCGGGGGAATGGAATTGCTTCAATTTTCGTATTTCAGCCGCAGACCCGGCGCAGTAATAGGCGTTGATCCTGTTGAGGAAATGATTGAATCTTGTAAAACCAATTTAGAGGAAGCGGAAAAAGCAAATCCGTGGTTCAAAAAAGAATTTATACAATTGAAAAACGGCGATGCGCTTAATTTGGATATTGAAAACGAATCGGTTGATGTTGCCGCCCAGAATTGCTTGTTTAATATTTTCAAAAGCGGCGACTTAAACAAAGCGTTAAGCGAAGTTTACCGTGTGTTAAAACCGCGCGGGCGGCTGGTTTTATCGGACCCGATATGCGAACAGTCCATTCCGGAAAATCTAAAAGACGATGAAAGGTTAAGAGCACTTTGTTTAAGCGGAGCGATGCCGTTGCAAGAATATCTTGATGTAATTTCTTCGGTAGGTTTCGGAACTATTGAAGTAAGAGCAAGAAGACCGTACAGAATTTTGGACCCTAAGAATTACGATACGGATGAATTAATTTTTATAGAAAGCGTTGAAATATGCGCTATTAAAGATCCTATGCCCGGAGACGGACCTTGTATTTTTACAGGTAAAACCGCAATATATTTTGGCAGCGAAGAATATTTTGACGACGGCGCGGGTCATGTTTTGCTGCAAAATCAACCGTTGGCAATTTGCGATAAAACTGCCGGCAAGTTGGCAAAGCTTAACAGGGATGATATTTTTATATCGAAGTCAAATTATTTTTACGACGGCGGCGGATGCTGCTAAGTTTATAACAGATTGTGAATAGTTTCCAAATCTATTTTATGCACATGTTTAAGCGATCTTCCCAAGAATCTTTCGGCAATTTCCTTGAACCTTTTTGGAAGGTCGCTTACAAAAAATTCGCTTGTGCCAAGGTTATTGGAGTTATTTAACAATCCGCGTCCTTCCAAATAATTTTTCACTATAATTCCCGCTGCGGTGCCGGAATCGATTAGTTCTACATTATTTCCCATCACCTCTTGAATTGTAGAAGCCAAAATAGGATAGTGAGTGCAGCCTAATATCAAAGTATCTATATTTAATTCTTTCAAATCCGACAGATATTCTTCGGCTATTAATTTTGTAGCCGGATGATTTATTAATCCCTCTTCCGCAAGGGGAACAAAAAGCGGGCAAGCTTTTTCGAATACCTCTATGTTTTTATTCTCTTTTAACAGAAACGACGAATAAGCTTTATTATTTACCGTAGCGTTGGTTCCTATAATTCCGATGCGGTTGTTTTTTGTTTTTTTAAGCGCAAGTTTGGAGCCGGGTTCTATCATACCGATTACAGGAATATCGAATTTTTCGCGCAAAACATCAAGGGCAATAGACGAAACGGTGTTGCATGCAACAATTATAATTTTAACATTTTTAGTTTGAAGAAATTTTGCGTCTTGAATTGCATATTCAATAACGGTTTCGTTGGATTTTGTTCCGTAAGGCACGCGGGCAGTATCCCCGAAATATACAATGTTTTCATTAGGCAGCAATGTTGTAATTTTTTTTACTACGGTAAGACCGCCGACACCGCTGTCAAAAATTCCAATTGGGTTTGTGTTGTTCATAAAGTTCATATTTATAGCATATTTTCGATTGTTTGGGTAAGTTCTAATTTTATAAACTCGAAATCGTTTTCCGAAACTTTATTACCGAACCTGTCCAGTGTATAAAACGAATCTACAATATCGTCTCCTTTTGTAGAAATTTTAGCAAAGTAAATTGTTAATCCCAACTCATACATTTTTTTTGTTATTTGATACAGTAACCCCAAACGGTCGGGTGAGTGAACGTCTATTATTGTATAACGGTCGTGTTTTTCAAAATCGATTTTAATTTTACCTTTTCGTTTAAATAATTTTTGTTCAATCCGCCACCATTTTGATTTAACTTTGTTAAACTCTTTTCCTATTTGGAGGTTGCCTTCTATTACTTTTTGCAAGTCCTCTTTTATTTTAGGGTATTTGGTTTGGTCAATAATGGAGTTTGTTCTGAAATCCGAAACGTTGAAACTATCTATTACAATGCCGTCTTTGCGTGTAAAAATTCTGGCATCCAAAATATTCAAATCGTTTACTGCCAAGGCGCCGCATAATTTGGAAAGTAAAGATTCCGAATCTTTAGTTACAATACTGATATTTGTCAAACTTCCTTCGTTCTTAAAAAATACTGAAAGGGACGAGCCTTTTTCTATTTCTTCCACATGTTTGTTTATTTCTTCCTGCGTGTAATGGGCAATGTATCCCAAATCGTTCATCATATCAAGATGTTCTTTAACGGAATCGTTATCTTTTACTTCATCGCTGCTTATAACTTTCATCGATTCATGATAAAGTAATTGTTCTCCCGAAATCTTTTTTTCGAGCATAGCTTTGGTTTTGGAATACAATTCGCCCAAAAGGTCGCTTTTCCATTGGGTCCAAATTGCGGGACTAACAGCCGAAAGATCGGCGTAAGTCAGTAAGTAAAGGAAGTCCAATTCTTGCAGCGAGGGGAATATTGACGTAAAATTATCTAATGTGGAAGGATCGTTTAAGTCCCGGCGGAAAGCGATTTGTTCCATTAAAAGATGATGCCGGACTAAGAACTGAACGAGTTCGATTTCGGAAGTGTCGTAACCTAATCTTTCCATAATTGAGCCGGCAATTTCCGCGCCTATAATTTCGTGTCCCGAAATACTGATAGGTTTACCAATATCGTGAAATAAGACGGCGACGTAAAGGATATCTTTATTTTGTATTGCTTTAAAAATTCTGGCCATTGCGGAATTCTGTTCGTTCAGTTTTTCCAAGTTTTTAATTGCCACCAGCGTGTGCTCGTCGGCTGTGTAACAATGATAAACACCGGGTTGGAAGAAACCGATTAAATCTTTAAACTCCGGAAGAAAAGCGCCCAACACGCCAAATTCGTTCATAGCCGATAGCACATTGCCCACATTTTGCGGAAGTTTCAATATCTCTCTGAAAAATACGGAAGATTGCACTTCGTAAGATTCGTGTCCTTCAATATCTAAAATGCTTTCAATAATTAGCGACCTGAGGTTTTGTTCGAAAATAGCATCGTGCAGCGCCCTGTAGTAAAACACGCGCATTATTTCCGAAAGTGAAAGGTTTCTTTCCAATTTGGTTGAAATGATATTTCCTTTAAGACGGAAATCTTCATCGAGGTCAATTGATAAATAATCGGACAGCGGATGAATTATTTGTTCTTTGAATTTTTTCATCAAAGTTTTGGAAAACCGGTTGATTGAAGTGGAGGCTTCGAAATAGTCGTGCATAAACCTGTAATTTCCTCCGGTGCCGTAACCTAAAATTCCAGCAATTTTTTCTTGCATTCCGAATTCCAGCCTATCATCTTTTCTGCCTTTAACCAGATGGATATTGTTTCTTATTGTAAGCAACAATTTATAACTGTTAAGCAAGCGTTTAAACGCCCTGCTGTTAATCAATTTGTTTTCGAGTAGTATATTCAGAAAAGTTTCGGTTTGAATCAATTCGTTTTGTTTTGAAAGAAGTTGTTTGTTTTTAATTGAATAAAGCCATTCAATAGCATGGAAATCCCTTAATCCGCCTGCGGTAAATTTTATATTAGGTTCAAGAACCTTGGGAGAATCGCCGTACTTTTGATGCCGTTTGTTAATATCTTTGGTAAATTCGTTTAAAAGTTTAACTTTATCAACTTTATCTATAATTTCGATCAGTTTCTTATTCCACTCGGCATAAACATCTTCCGCGCCGTTTAAAAATCTGGTTTCATAAAATTGAGTAAAAGTATGCAAATCGGCTTCGCTGAATTTTTCAATATCGCTAAAATCCCTTACCGTATGCGAAACTTCTATTCCTGCGTCCCACATCAGCGTAACGCATTCCGTAATTGATTCTTCTTTACCGCCGACAGATGGGAAAATAAACATCAGGTCGATATCGGAATAGGGGGATAATTCCCTGCGACTAAAACTCCCGGCGGAAGCGAGCACGCAGCCGAAATCCTTACCTGCAGTTAATTTATTTATATATTCTTCAACAAGCAGGCTATAATTGACCGACAAAACAATGCCGTTTTTACGCATTTCCGGATCGTTAAAAAGCAGTTCCTTCGATTCTATAAATTGACTTTTTAAGGTTTTAAAATCGGTCGTCATTTTAATTTTGCGTTAGTTAAAAAAAGAACCCAACTTCAAATGAAATTGGGTTCAAAATAAGCAATTACTATTTAATTTTCTTGAATCTTGCTTGGAAAAATCTAAGATATTTCGGTTCATAAATCATTTTCAATCCTTTAATGGATTTTCTGAGGCTAAATACTTCGGCAACCGATTCAACGGTAACGTCAATATGAGCCTGCGTATAAACGCGTCTAGGAAAAGTTAAGCGCACCAATTCCAATTTAGGATAATGATGCTTACCGGTTTTTTTATCCCTGCCGGCAGAAACAACCCCTCTTTCCATTCCGCGAACACCGGAATCGATATAGATTTCGGCTGCAAGGGTTTGTGCCGGAAACTCGTCTTGTTTGATGTGCGGTAAAAATCTTTTTGCATCTAAAAATATTGCATGTCCGCCAAAGGGTTTAACCATCGGGATGCCGAATTCTTCCAGTTTAGTTCCGCAATATTCAACTTGACCAACTCTTGCGTGTATATTATCGTAATTAACCATTTCCTCAATTCCCCGCGCCATAGCTTCCATATCTCTTCCGGCCAAGCCGCCGTAAGTATGCAAACCTTCATAAACCACAACCATATTTCTAGCTTGCTCGAATACTTTTTTATTACGTGTGGCAAGGAATCCGCCGATATTTACCATTAAATCTTTTTTAGCGCTTACCCAAATTCCGTCGAAATAAGAGCAGATTTCCAAAATTATATCCGAGATAGATTTTGATTTATAACCGCGTTCCCTTTCCTTAACAAAGTAAGCGTTTTCTGTAATTCTGGTTGCGTCCAGCCATAATTTAATACCGTGTTTATCGGCAATTTTTTTAACTTGTTTCAAATTGGAAATTGAAAAAGGCTGACCTCCCGCCATGTTTACTGGTCCGGCAATACTTACATAAGGAATTTTTTTAGCGCCTACTTTTTTGATAAGGTCTTTAAATTTTTGAAGATCCACATTTCCCTTAAACGGATGTTCGCTTTCAGGGTCGTGAGCTTCGTCGATAATAACATCCACAAAAGTTCCGCCGGCTAATTCCTGATGTAATTTTGTTGTAGTAAAATACATATTGCCGGGAATAAAATCGCCCGGTTTAATCATAATTTGGGAAATGATATGCTCGGCGGCTCTTCCTTGATGCGTAGGAACAAAATAGGGGAAGCCGTAATATTTTTTCACATTATCCCACAAATAGTAAAAGTTTTTACTTCCGGCGTAAGCCTCGTCGCCAATCATCATACCCGCCCATTGATTATCGCTCATAGCGTTAGTACCGCTATCGGTAAGCAGATCGATATAAACGTCTTTAGATTTAAGTAAAAAAGTATTATAGCCGGCTTCTTTCATTGCTTTTTCGCGTTCGGCTTTAGTAATCATTTTAATAGGTTCAACCACTTTTATTTTCCAAGGTTCAGCCCAACTTCTTTTCTTTAATTTTTTCATTTTCATACTCCGTTTAATTAATAAAAAACCGTTTTATAAAATTATTCAAACAAGTTTGTGGGCTGAGGTCATTGCCAAATATTTAGAGAGTAAAATTTTTCTGATTTTTATCAATTGCAAATAAGGATTGAGTTTGGAAGAATTATGAATTCCCCCGGAATAAAATTTTAATCTGAATAAACCGGTAATATTTAACGCTATTGATGATAAAGCGCTCATAATAAAAATTAATTTAAGTTTTCGAAATTATCATTAGCGTCGTATTCGGCTTCAATAACCGAACTGATTCCGCCCCGCACATTAAATTCAGCGGTTAATTTCATATATCTCGGTTTACAAACTTCAACCAAATCGTCTAAAATTTTATTAGTCACGCTTTCGAAATAAATGCCGTCGTTTCTAAACGAATTAAGATAAAATTTATATGATTTAAGTTCAATGCAAAGTTTATCGGGAATATATTCCAAAATCATGGTAGCAAAATCGGGCTGGCCGGTTTTGGGGCAAAGGGATGTAAATTCCGGCGCAATATGTCTAATTAAATAATCTCTATCGGGATATTGATTTTCGAAAGTTTCGAGTATTTTCTTTTTATCTTCCAATTTACCCCTCCGTACTTTTAAAATAATAGTTAGGTTTCGATTTATACTTTACAGGATCTTCAACGCCGAGTTCTTGAAAGCCTCTCAGACGTAAAGCGCAGCTATCGCAAACGCCGCAAGCTTCATCTTCATTTTGATAACAGGACCAAGTAAGTTCTAAAGGTGCATTTAATTCCAAACCCCTTTTAATAATTCCGGATTTTTTCATATGAATAATAGGCGTTTCAATTTTAATATGTGTTTCCGGTTTAGTTCCTAAATTTACAGCGGTTTCAAATGCTTTAAAAAAGTCCGGGCGGCAATCGGGATACCCGGAAGAATCTTCAAATACGGCTCCAATAAAAATTGCTTCGGCTTTTATAATTTCCGCCCAACTTACGCAAGCCGATAAAATATTTGCATTGCGAAACGGAACGTATGAAGACGGAACCTCTTTATTATTCAGATTTGCATTGGAAACTTCAATTGATTTATCGGTTAATGAAGAACCGCCTATTTTTGAAAAATGAGTGAATTCGATTATAAGCTTTTTATTTACCCCGTAAAAATCCGCTATATCATGGAAAGCTTTTAATTCACGGTTTTCCGTTCTTTGCCCGTAATTAATATGCAGCAACGCCAAATTATATTTTTCGTTTGCAATGGCGGCAGTAACGCAGCTGTCCATTCCGCCGCTCAAAGCTACTATTGCCGTTTTCTTGTTATTCATTTTTAATTTTTGTTTTTGAAACAATAAACATACTAAAATCCTTAAAAATAAAGAAAATAAGGGAATTCAACGTTAAGGCTAAATATTTTATAAATGCACAAAAAATTTGTGGAAAACCCGGCCGTTGCGAAAATTTATTACAAAACCGGAAATCGGAATGTAAGATTATTTGTCAACGGTTTTTAAGATTTTTCAGTCCAATGGACTTCTGACTCCAAAACCGCCTTTATTAATGACGTGGGTG
>JALSTI010000289.1 GCA_026983795.1 Melioribacteraceae bacterium | reverse complement strand
GGAAAATGCCATAAGCATGGAAAATAATACAATCAATATCAAAGAAAAGTAAGGCAGATTTAACACAAGCGCGGAAATAAACCCGAAAATATATGAAACACTAATTAAACTTTGAGATTTCCTTTTATACGAAAAATATATTAGAATTAAACTCACACATGTTAACAAACACATTTCTAAAAATGCGTTAATTATAAATGGTTTTGCTGTAAAAAAATATAGTCTTAAAGTTGAAAAAAAAACTAACGTATAAAAACTTATCAGCAAAAATCCTTCTAAATCTTTTAAGCGGTTTTTACCAAATTTAATTAAGAGTAAAAAAACAAAAGAAATAGCATAACTGATTAAGACCGGAATAATTTGAGGCAATCCTTCGAACGGGGAAGTAATTAAAAATAAAAATCCTATTAACAGTATTATAATTCCAACCTTAGCAAGCCAAACCTTACCGAAATGCAGTTCCATTGATTCAGAATCGTAATTTTTTGACGAGACGGACTCATTTTCTTCCGTTTCGTCTTTAATACTCAATAGCTTTTCAATCCTGATAATCCGTTTTTCAAGGGATTGAATTGAACTTTGTAAATTTTCAATATCTTTCGGTTCTAACATACTTTAAGTTATTATTAAATTAGCTAAATACTAATAATCTTATATTAAATATTATAATTACAAGCGGATATAAACGAATAGACCCGAGCAAGTCGGGTCTATTTGAATAAAATAAACTTCGAAAGTTTATTATTTCATCAACATCATCTTTTTAACTTGTACAAAATTACCTGCTTGCATTCTATAGAAGTAAATACCCGATGCAAATTGGGAAGCATCCCAATTAACGAAATAGTTGCCAGCTTCTTTTCTGGTGTTTACTAATTCCTCAACTTTTTCGCCAATGGAGTTATAAATTACTATACTAACATCGGAAGCTTGAGGAACCGAGAATCCTATAAGAGTAGTCGGGTTAAACGGATTCGGATAATTTTGTGTAAGTTTATACGAAGTCGGTGTTTCAAGATCAGTAAGTCGAACAGAAACCGGAGTTGTTTTCCACCAAATACCGTCCGGTCCGTAATAATGCATTAAAGTATCTGCCAAAGCTTGTTGATTAGCACCAGCCCAATCGGTAAAGTCTGCTGCAGTTATTGGAATTCCAAATTTCGGATATGTCGGATCATCTTTACCGTGGCAACTTACGGCACAAGAATTCGGCATATTGAAATTCTTGGTTTTTTCAGGTGCAATTGGATCAAATGTATGGGAATGAATGTCGTATTTAATTGCAGATTTAGCAACTTTAGGCATATGGCAATTAGTACATCTTGAAGCGCCGTTACCTTCAGGGTCATACGGGTGATGAGTATGTTGAGTAACTACAGCTTCAATTGCAGCAAGAGAATCTGCGTTTGTTATGTTAGCCACCATTTCAACAGAAATATCAGCGAAATCTCCGTGAGTTGCATGGCATGATAAACATAAGGAGTTATCATCAACATCGGTTGTTATTGTAACCAATGTACTGTCAACACCTTCTTCTTCCCTTTCTTCAACAATTTGATGTTCGCGGGCAGACCCATGAGCATCATGGCAATCTATACATGAGATTTGATGAAATTGAAAAGTCGGTTTTGAACTTTTATATAAATCCTCAAATTGTTGATGATGTTTAACCGAATTAACACCATCGCCCCACAATCCGGCTCCTTCGGTATGATAATCTGCAACTTTTTTCCCGTCAATAATATCTTGAGGTGTCCATCTCATTAAGTTTTGATCATCAAAAGAATAACCGAAAGTTCCGTTTGGTTGGCTATGACCTCTTGAATGGCACATTCCGCAAAGATTATTAATCTGATCGGGAGTCATATCTCTTTCCGGATTAATAATGCCGGCGGGATTTCCGTTATGATTACTACCGGGACCGTGACAAGTTTCGCAACCGGTATTAATTTCGTCTAAATCTCCGTCGCCGTCAAGGTCAAAATAGCTTGGATTATTTCCTGCTTTAGCTGTATCTACTGCTATAGCAGAATGTGAAACCCATTCTCCATCGGCGGTTTGTTCAACCGATAAACCCGTTACGTGGCAACCGACACAACCTTTACCGAAACTTTTTCCGTTTGCGGCATCGGCTAAAGTTGAAGTAGCAGGATCATAAATTGGTTGATCATTACTATCATACCAATAATCAGGATCGTATTGCACGTATTCATGGGTTTTTTCATTATACTGAACTGGTGAGATATAATAGTCGGCACTTTCACCGCTGGTGGTAACAATTTTTACCGCATATCTCTGTTTCCACATACCGCTTCCACCGTAGGTCATGTAAACCCTCATTACTTCATTGCCAATGGTAATAGTATAACCGGTGGAATCGCTGTAAGCTAATTTTGGAGCATTAGCACCAAATTTAGCAAAATTAGGCGTTGTAGCAAGATCCAATCCGTCATGGAAATCATCAATTCCATTCTGGTCGGCATCATTTACAATACCTTTTTCAAGCACCATAGAATTTCGGTCGTCTAATACTTCCGAATAACCGTTTGCATGGAGAGTTGTTCTCCAACTGGTTTTATCGGAAGCGCCAATAGACGGTCCTACCGTAGTGTTATGGCAGCTTAAGCATGTCTCAGAGCCAACATAAGTAGCTGTTTGTGCATTTACGTTTACCAGCCCCGAAAAGACAAAGGTGAAGAAAAACAAAAAGAAAAAATGAAATCCGTTGTACTTTATTTTCATTATTTCCTCCTAGGTTAATTAACAAATATCCAACATTGCGTTAGATTTTTAATTTATGTTACTAAATTAAGACAATAAGGTTCTTTAGTAAAGGAAACAATTATTAAAATTTTTTCATATTTATTTGTATCTTTTATTTGCACTCATTATCCTTTATAGAGAATATACATTTTGGAGCGGAAAAGTGAATATTTTAATAGCTGAAGACGAAAAATCTATTGCTAATTCTTTAGAAAAAAATCTCACCGAAGAAGGGTTCAATACTAAAATTGCAGTTAACGGAGAAGAAGCAATAAGTCTTGTTAAAAATAATAACTTCGACATGTTAATTTTAGATTGGAGGATGCCGGAATTAACCGGCTTGGAAGTATGTAAAATATTGAGGGGATCCGGATTTGACAAACCGATTATCCTCTTAACCGCATTGAGCGACGTAGAAAAAAAAGTAAATGCGCTAAACTGCGGAGCCGACGATTACATAACCAAACCTTTCTCATTCGAAGAGCTTATGGCAAGAATTTCAGCCGTTTTACGCAGATATCAAAAAGCGCACAACATAATTTTATTCGACGATTTTAAACTGGATTTGATAAATCATTCGCTTGTAACTCCAACCGAGAAAATTAAATTACCCGAAAAAGAATTCGAGCTTTTGAAATATTTTCTCGAAAATAAGGGCGTAATTGTTAATAAAGAAACATTATGCCGCGATGTTTGGGAACTCCCTTTTACGCCTAATACTAATCTTGTTGAAGTAACAGTCAAAAATTTACGAAGAAAATTGGAAGAGTATTCGGAAAAGAAATATATTAAAACCGTTTACGGCGAAGGCTATATTTTTTTAACGGAATAACCAATTATGAAGAAACCGATTTTTACAAAAACAGTAAAGCGCCTTACCATTTGGAACGCCGGGGTTATGATTGGCTTGTATTTCATTTTTGTAATTTTTACGCTTTCCACATTAAGTTATGTTATTAAAGACGATACAGATGCAAGATTAAAACATGAACTGCAGCATGTTTTGGGAACATTCCATGTTGAAAAAAATAAACTTGTTCTAGATACCCCGGATGAGCTAAATGAAAAAGACTTTATGTACGTAACCGAACACCCTTTTTTTTTACAGGTTTACAATTTAAAAGGGGTTTTATATTTCAGAAGTAAAAACTTAAACAATTACCCACAAATATTGCTCGGTTTTCCGAATAAATTTAACCCTTATTACTTCGAAGACCTTAACCACAATAATAACAGGCTGCGTATTGTTTACAAAAAAATTTATAATACAGACGGTAAACATGTTGGTTATATTCAGTTGGCTACAATTACAAGCGGAATGAATACTGCAATTAAAAATATTCTAATTTTTAATCTTTTTGCTTTGCCTATTTTTATTTTAATAATACTAATATTAAGTACTTTCCTCGCTAAAAAAAGTTACGCCCCCGTAAATAAAATTATTGCCTTGGCAAATAAAATTTCAGCTTCCAATTTAACGGAAAGACTTTCTTACGATGCCGATACGTCGGACGAATTGGGCAAATTAAAGGAAACTTTGAATTCGCTTTTTAATAGATTGGAGACCGAAATCAACCAAATTTCTCATTTTACCGATGATGCTTCACATCAATTGATGACACCTTTAACCGCTATTAGAACCGAATTGGATTATATTTTAAAAAGAGAAAGGTCCAATGAAGATTATATAAATTCATTACACATTCTGAAAGAACAAACCGATAGAATGATAACAATAGTTAAAACAATGCTAATTCTGGCAAAAGAAAGTGAAGTTTCAGCAGATTCCAGTAAAGTTTTCGAACTTTCGAATTTGATTTCTCAAAATATTCATAAATATTATAAAAATGAAAATATTCAATATGAAATTGAAAATAATTTGTATGTCCGAGGTAAACAAGAGTATTTTTCTTTGGTAATTCAAAATCTTATTAACAATGCAATTAAATATTCGGAAGGGAAAAAAGAAATAAAAGTTACCGCGGCAAAAATAAATAACAAAATTCAACTTACCGTTTCTGATAACGGAATAGGCATCCCCGATCCGGAAAAGGAAAAAATATTCAACAGATTTTACCGGGGCTCCAATACCGAAAAAAGTAAGGTTGAGGGCTATGGTTTGGGCTTAAGTCTGGTTTATTCCGTTACTAAAAGGATGGGCGGGAAAATAGAAATACGGGATAATGAGCCTAAAGGCACTGTTTTCATAATTACGCTTCCCACACTTGAATTAAATTAAAATACAAAGTTATCAAATAATTTTAATTTAAGGCTTTACCGCTTCAATAGGATTATTTGATATTTGGGAAGAAGAGGAGAGCGGAGTTAAGCTGACATTTAACGAAGCGACAGCTCCGAAACTAACAACTACACTCAAAGTAGTATCCCTGTAGTTTTTTAATTTAAAAGTTACGTCATAAGTTCCGGGTGAAAGGGCAACAAAGGTATACGGTGTTACTTTCCCGCTGTTATTACCGTTTAACCATATCTGTGCGCCGAGAGGATCGGAAATTACTCTTAAATTTCCCAAGGGTTTAAGTGTAACATTAACATGCTCAACTTGGTTTTGAATTACATTCACCGTTAAAGTTGTATCTGCATATCCCTTTAACGATAGAGATATTTTTTGCCTGCCGGCATCTGCAACAATTGTATCCGGAGTTATTGTTCCCGTACTTGCTCCGTTTAATGATATTTTTGCACCGGGCGGAATTGAAGTGATAAAAATTTTTCCCTTTCCCGCTAATCCAACGGGATTGTTATCGGTACATGAGAAGAAAAGCAGAACTGCGGAAACTAAAATTATAAACGTCTTTTTCATCATTATATTCTCTGATTGATTACATCTATCATCTTATCTTCGAAAATTTTATTAATAATTAAACATATTTAAGAAGAAGAAGAAAAACAGAGAATACAAATAAATTATATGTTTTTTTTATTTCTATTTTCAGACTAATTGTTACGGTGAAATCAATATAAAGTCATAACTTCAAATGATCTCGGAAATATTCAATTTGTCATTTCCGTAAGGCCGGCGGATGTTGAATTCTCTCCTGATTCCCGCTTTCAAGGGAATGACCGCCTATTAATTTTTAATAGGTTTATTGAATTATTTTACCGATTCTTTTGTCCTCTTAAAAATAGACATTAAAAACCCTAAAACCATTATAAGAACACCGGTCCAAACAAGATTTATAAACGGTTTTATACTTGCTTCAACAGATAAAACTTCGCTTTTATTAAATTTTTGAACTTGATTAGTTTTTAAAGACGATAGAGTCAATTCCACCGTTCCGCCGGCGTTTAGGTTATTCAAATCAATTTTAAGATCGGCATCTTTAATTTCCACCGGTATAAACGATCTTTTTCCGTTGGTACTTTTAAGTTTAGGTTCAACGGTATAAGTTTTGCCGTAACCCGAAACTTTAATTTTAGCTCCAATCTCAAAATCACCGCCGCTCATCATAGAAGACATTGCCGCTTTAGGAAAATCGAATTCTAAAAACGTAACAGTGTTTCCTTTAAATTTAGTCGACTCCCCTTTTGTTAAAGAAATTTTTGTACCTCCCGATGAACTATTTCCGTCGCCTTCGGAATAACTTAAAGGAGTAACATAAAAATCTTTCGTAGCGGTATTCCAAATATCCGGCTCGCGCATTAAACTGTTATTAAAATCGGCAATATACATCACCGGATCAACTATGGTTGAGTTGTTTCCTTTTTGAATTTGAACGTTAAACGCAAATTTTTTACCGTTTTCAATTGGTTTATATCCTAAAAAGGTTAATTTATAACCAAAAGCTTCGGTCGGTTTTCCTCTGGTAAGGTCTAATTGGGTTTCTTTGGAAAAACCGGCGGTAGAAGCAACACCTAATAAAAACAACGCAATTCCAATATGTGCAATATAAGCGCCGAGCGATAATTTTTTTCGCTTGAATACTTTAA
>JALSTI010000288.1 GCA_026983795.1 Melioribacteraceae bacterium | reverse complement strand
GCTTAAATAACCACTGATCATGGAAGGCAGCATAAATCCCAGATTCATAACGGCAGTTGCAAAAGCATAATGTGCCATTTTATATTTACCAGGAGCTATTTGTTGCATCATAAAAAGAATAACGCCTACAAAACCGAAACCATATCCAAACCATTCGATTGTAACTGCACCACAAACCACCGCAAAGCTTTCCGGTGTTGTATAAGCAAGGTAAGCGTAAACTGCGTCGGGTACATTAAACATAACGGCTAAAAAGAATATAGAAGATTTTAATCCGTGTTTAGCAACAAAATATCCGCCCAAAATAGAGCCTATTACAAAAGCAACAGACCCGAATATACCATATGCAATACCGATATCTGCAGTTAATAAGCCAAGACCGCCCGCAGAACGGTCAGCTCTCATAAAAAGCGGAACTATTTTTGTTAATTGTCCCTCGGCAGTTCTAAACAAAATTATGAATGCAATTCCCCAGATAATGTGCTTTTTAGCAAAAAAAGATTTTACAACTTTCCAAAAAGTGGCAAAAGCTTCTTTTACATTTTTTACATTACTGGCAGTTCCACCCGAAGGCAGCATTTTTGAATGGTATAAGCTCATTAAAACAAGAATTGCTCCAAATAATCCCATAACTATCATCCATGCCGGAACTACACCAATCTTTATCTCCAGTTTACCTGCCAAATAAACTAAAGCGCCTTGTGATAAAATTTTTGCAATATTGTAAAATGCCCCTTGCCAACCGACATATTTAGCCTGTTCTATAGGAGTTAGTACATTTATAAAAACCCCGTCTGCGGCAATATCGTGGGTAGCCGAATTAAATGCGATAATAAAAAACATTGCCAGGGAATACTTTACAAATCCTTCTATTGGTAAAGACAAAGCCAGTAAACCAAAAGCAATTCCGCCTAAGAATTCGGTACCAACTACAAAATATTTTTTTGTTTTGAACATTTCCAAGAAAGGACCCCACAAAGGTTTTAAAGTCCATGGCCACATAATTAAAGTAGTAAAAAGAGCAATTTGAGAATCAGATAACCCAAGACTTTTATACATTAGAACGGAAACGGTAGCAGTAGCAACGAACGGCAAACCTTCCGAGAAATAGAGAGTTGGGACCCAAAAAGCTGGATGTACTTTTTTTGTGGCAGATTCAACCGATATGATTTTTTCTTTTGACAAATTAATTGGATTTATTGTTTAAGAATACAAACGGATAAAAATTTGGGACTAATACATTTAATATTAGTCCCATTATCCACTAACTACTAACTATTCACAACTATTAACTATTTCATCAGTATCATTTTCTTTGTAATAGTTCTGTTATTTTGTTTTAGTTTGTAGAAATAAATTCCGCTGGAATAATTATCCATATTTACCGTAAATTTATATTGACCTTGACTCATATTTTTATTGTCAATAACGGTTTTAACCAATTGTCCCATAACATTATAAATTTTCAAGCTTACATTTCCCGTTTTAGCAAGATCAAATTTAATATTTGTAGAAGGATTAAAGGGATTAGGATAAGCATTGTAAAGCGAGAAGTTTTCGGGCAATACGTCATCAGACTTTTCAACATCCGTTACACCGGTTATCCAATAAGGATCGCCCATAGGCAAGCCATCGGTAGTTGCAGTTAAAAGCGCGGAATTACTATAATGCATGTCTTGAGTTTCAGGTAATGGCCATGCCGGTACCCAATCTGCATTACTACCTACTTGCGTTAACTGATAGCCCCAAACGTCTGTCGATGCAGTTCCGGTTCTGATTTGCTTAAACCAATTTAACAGTCCAATACCATTCAATCCGCTATTATTTGTTAAAACGTCTAAAATAGAAGCACCGTAACCGGGATCGACATTCATATTACCTGATTCGACTAATCCTGGCCAGTGATCTTTATCAGAGAACATATTTGTAGTTCTTGTATTCATCCAGGTCGGTGTATAAATAGAATCTACATGTGCCGTATCATTCCATGCAGTCCAAAAATCCGTAATTGCTTGAGGCCAGAAATAAACGTTATTTTTAACTTCGATTGTTCTTTTCGCTTCGGATAGCCATCTTAAATTAGTATTTCCAACATCACTTGGGTTAAACACACTATCTTTAGCTAAGTCCAATGTATCCAAATCTATTATTGAGCCGATTTCAGGTGACCATAATTGATCCCACCAGGGATATTCAACTTTACTTATTCCACCCGTCCAAGCACCGAAGAAAATATTATTGTTAATTTTAGCATCGGTTACATTAAAAATGAAGAATGGGTTTTTGAATGTATACACAACGCTGTTATGTGTAAATTCGAAGTAAGTTTCATAATATTTAGTTACCGGCGCTGCGGCATAACCGTTTACACCTAACATTGTGTTATATTTCATTACAACAGAATCTGTATAAGCCGTACCAGGCCATTCATTTCTTAGAACTTCGCCAATATACCATTGATTCGGATGATTCATGTTTCTGAACTTACAATTTGTAATGAAGAATTTATCCCAATTACCATTATAACCGATGGCAAAAGTCAACCATTCTTCAAAAACAACATTATCAACGGTAACTCTAATACTGTCGGCTGATATTTGAATTGCAATACCATCGTTATTTGCAGCTCCATTAGGCGCAAGACCTAACAAATAAAGATTTTTAAATGTACCCTTTGTACCGGTTCCGTTCATAGCAAACAAATTTGAAGGAGTTGAACCATCACCTAAAACCGCAGGTTGAATTGTAGGCGGTCTGCCGTCTGTTCCTAATTCTCCTACTATAGTAAAATCGGAATTGACTGAAATGGGTCCGCTATATAAGTATGTAGTATCACGCGAGACAAGCTTATAAACGCTGTGAGCTTGCGCTCCGGATGCAGTTGTATCTGCGCCGATTATTTCGTTGAGAAATGGTCCGTTTGCATATACGACTAATGTGTCGCCAGCTGCATAAGTCCGGCCGGGCGCTATAAGTAGAACCATAATGCCAGAAACAATCAAGAAAGTTAGAAATGCTTTCATAAGAATCCTCCATTTAGTTAGTTAGTTAAAATATTTAGATATTTATTATAATAATATTTACTACATATAAGTTAGAAACCCCACTTTACTCCAAGGTCGGCTGTCATTCCGTAATTTTGTTGAGAACGCGGGACCCCCGCTTGTTGTATTACGCTTATATCATTTGCTCCGTTTATATTATTGAGGTCTCCGAACACTTGAAGTCCGAACCAAGGTAATTTTTGTTTAACGGATAAATCCCATCTTGTGTAAGACGCCGTACTGCTTCTTAATTGCGGCCAGAAATTGGGACCTGTAAAAATATCGGCTTGATAAAGCATTGAAACGCGTATTGAAAAATCTTTATAATCATAACCAATCGATAAATTAACGATATTATTGGGTTGAAAAAGAAGACGGTCGGTAAATGAAGTATCAATATAATTAATAACACGTCCCGTTGATTTAACAATAGTAAACGGATATTCTGCCTTTGAAAAAATGTGAGTAAAATTCACATTGAGAACCAATCCTGATAATATTCCGGGTAAATACCAAAAATGTGTTTGCCAATCCAGTTCTATTCCCCAGTTCTTTATTAAAAACGAATCGTTAACATATGTATTTACGCGGTATGTTCCTCTGGGACTGGTTGAACCGATTAAACTTGGCGGAAAATATTTTAAGGCATCTGAACCGGAAACATAAAACGTCCAAGGATAAATTAGATCCTTAATTTCTTTTAAAAATCCTCCTACGGTAAATAGTCCGATATAATTGCTGTAAAAGGAAATATAAGCATCGTAGTTTGTTGCGCGTGAAGGACTTAATTCAAAGTTATTCCAGGCAATCGAACTTGTTGCAACGTCAATTCTCGGAATTATTGCATTATAATCCGGGTAAGCAAGAGTATTGGTATACGAAAATCTAATATCAAACCACGAAACAGGTTTGTATCGTAGACTGATATCAGGTAACCAATAACCGTGGTTTTGTGTCACAGTTGTATCGTAATGGTTATATTGATAATAGTTGAGCGGACTTTCTATTCCCCTGGCACCGGTATAAGTAGTTTGTAGATTTTGATATCTTACACCGGGAATTACGGTTATATCCGGACCAATATTTAAAGTAGCCATTAAGTAAAACGCCGATTGTTTTTCATTTCCGTTATAATTGTGTGTAGTTGAAAGAAAATTGTTTGGTCCGTAAGCAACAGCTCCGCCATTATTCACAATATTTTTCGCATTTTTTCTTAACAAAGAAGATAAATCTGATAACATTCCAAAACTAAGCGGTTCAACCATTGTATAATTTCCGCCAAGAAATTCACCGTAATCGTAATCCGGATCGTGAAAATAAGTAATGGGAATACTTGTTCCTAAAGTAGAAGGAAAATTAAAATGTGAAATAATTAAATTATCAACATAATTTGCACTTGCCAAATCCAAACCTTGGCCATCGAATTGGTCGAAATTAAACGATTTGGTTTTATAACTATAACTGCCGCCAATTTTAAATTTTGTGGTTATTGAATTGGATAAGTTCAGATCGAAAGACAAATCCAGTGCGCCCGATAAAATACGCTCCCTGGAAAAGCTGTTACTATTAATAAAATTATGGATAAACGTTTTTGAAAAATCATTATTGGCCGCTTTCGGAATATCGACGGGGTTTAAATTCGCTTTATTGTTAAACTGACTAAGACCAGCCGATGTTTGAACAAAATTTGCCGTCCAATCGTTTGGATTTTTGGTTTCGGAGTATGAATGCGATAAATTCAGATTTACGTCAATTCCATACGCTCGTTGTTTCAGAATAAAAGCATTTGAAATTATGTTTAATTTACTTTCGGATCCGGTAAAAGTATAAAAATGTTGGTTGTTTGTAATGTTAAATGTCTCACCCCTTTTTTGAATTTTTGTTTTACCGGAACTAACAAAATTCGTAACTTTTATCTTTCCTTCCGGTAGTTTATAATCTAAAACAACAACACCGTTATATCTTTGTCTATCACGGGGAATATCATAAAGATTTAACCCGGTTGTTATATATTTGGTCGTGCTATTTCCCAAATGGTCGTAATTTGCACCCAGTTCGTTAGACGAGAGATTTTTTCTATCAACATTAATTTGAGCAAAAACACCTAATCTATTGTCAAAAAACCTATTTGCCAGACCGATTAAATATTTGTAATTGTTGTATTTATTTTTTGCGTTCGGAAGATTATTATAACCTCCTTGTGCAAGAAAATTAAAACTTCCGCTACCGTTTTTACTTAACTGCGCTTCTTTTAATTCAAAGTTTACCACACCGCCTATTACGTTTGCATCCATATCCGGTGTTACGGTTTTAGATACTTCAATACCATCCAACATATTTGAAGATATCATGCTCAAGTCAGTACTTCTATTATTTGGATCCGAAGAAGACATTTGAATACCACTGATTTTAATTTGATTGTATTTTGGGGCGAGACCTCTTACAACAATTTTATCACCTTCGCCTCCATTCCTCAAAACAGAAACTCCGGGTAATCTCCCAACCGATTCGGCAGCATTCGCATCAGGTAATTCTTGAATTCGCGCAGCGGAAACGACATTGACTATTTTATCTTCGGACAGTTGTTTGTTTATTGCTTGCATTTGTCCGTTTGCTTGTGCCGTAACAGTAACCTCTTCACCTTCAATACTTTGTGGTTTTAACTGAAAATTTAATTGTAGATGTGTATTTTCATTTAATTCAACGTTAACGGATTGACTTTCATATCCTATATATGAAACATGTAAAACATATTTTCCCGGAGGAATGTTTGTAATTTTATATGCTCCATAAATATCGGTTGCGGCACCCAGAGATGTTCCTTTCAATATAATATTGGCTCCGGGAAGGGGTGTTTTTATATCTCCGGCAATTACTTTACCGGTAATTATTCCGGAATCAGCCGCAAATAAATAACCAATGGAAATAAAAAAGATTAAAATAAAAATTGTATGCTTTCTGATTATCATTAAATTTACCTACTTTATAACGGTTGATAAAATGATTTGTATTAGTAACTCTTAAAGGAAAAACGAAAATTTTGTCCAAAATACCTAAACAGAATTGTTGATATTGATTTTAAGAATTTGGAACGTTCCATTATAACTATTTGAAATAGAGAAAAACAGTGAAAAATGGTGAAAAACGGTGAATTTAACAGTTAAATTTATGTTAAATTGCGTCGTTAGGCATTATTGCAAAAGATAATTTTACTTTCTATATTTATAAACAACTATATATTACGCATCCATAATGATTGATGAAAATACTAAAAAATCTATTCTAGACGAAATTTTAAAAAGTAATAGTTTTAAAAATTCCAAACTCAATTCAAAATTATTAAAATATCTTGTTGAATGTTCTATTAAGAATAAAACACCCAACGAATATACTATAGCCATTGATGTTTTTAATAAAGATTCGAGTTTTAATCCTACTGAAGATACAATTGTAAGGGTATCTGTATACAACCTGCGGAAAAAATTAGAAAGATACTACCAGAATATGGGCAAAAAAGCACGGGTACGGGTTAAAATTCCTAAAGGTCACTACGAAGTGCAGTTTTTCAACTATTCAAAAGAATCTTTTATTGAAAGACTTCATAATCCTTACCGGGTATTTATTCCGGTTATTGCTTTACTTTTACTTCTTGTAATTTATTTACTAATAAAAATAAATTCAAAAGAAAAAAACTTA